>DATHBY010000522.1:0-3534 GCA_035295885.1 Allosphingosinicella sp. | reverse complement strand
CCCTTCAAGGAGCTTGAATCACCGTCGGCCGCGCTTGGCTAGCTGTTTATGAGTTTATGACCTAGGCCGGCTCGAGCACCTTCTGGACGACGTCCTCGGCGAGCTTGCCGTTCAACTCGGCGAGATGGTCGAACTCCGCGTGGTAGCTGGCCAGCCCCTGGCTCACCGACCGAAGCTCGGCGTCGAGCCCCTGCAGTTCCGCCTCCGGCACCAGAGCCTCGACCACGTCCCAGCGCGACCAGCCGGGGCGGCTGTCCATTCCGAGCATCTGGCCGCGGCGGCTGGCGATCGCCGAAGTGACCCGCGAGGTGGCGTAGCCCGGAGTCACTACCGTCACCTTGTGGACCGGCTCGAGCAGGTGCGGCTGGGCCTGGCCCAGCGCCTCGCTCATGCCGATCCGCCCGGCGGTCCGGAAGGCGAGCTCGGAGCTGTCGACCGTGTGGTAGCTGCCGTCGACCAGGGTCACGGCCACGTCGACGACCGGGAAGCCGAGCGGGCCCTTGGCCAGGGCGTCGCGCACCCCCTGCTCGACGGCGGGGATATATTGCCTGGGCACGGCGCCGCCGTGGATCTTCTCGTCGAACCTGAAGCCCTCGCCTCGGCCCAATGGCCTGATCTCGATGACGACGTCGCCGAACTGGCCGTGGCCGCCCGACTGCTTCTTGTGGCGTCCGCGCTGGGTCACCGGCTTTCGGATCGATTCCTTGTAGCCGACCACCGGCGCCGCCGCATCCACCGCCACTCCGTAGCGGCGCTTCAGCCGCGCCAGAGTCACCTTGAGGTGCTCGTCGCTGATCCCGCGCAGGCGGGTCTCGTGAAGCGCTTCGTCCTGCTCCCAGGCCAGCGAGGGATCCTCCTCGACGAGCTTGTGGAGAGCGGTCGACAGCCGGACGTCGTCCTTGCGGTCGCTGGTGGCGATGGCGAGCGCGTAATTGGAGGCGGGCAGAGCAAGCTCCGGCGCCTTGCCGCCGGCGCCGAGCCACTGGCCGGCATTGACTCCTTCCGCCTTGGCGATGGCGACGACGTCGCCCTGAGCCGCCTTGCCGAGCTTGGACGGCTTCTCGCCCTGCATTGCGAACAGTGTGCCGACTCGCACCGCGTCTCCGGAGCTGCTCTTCAGCTCGGTGCCTTCGCTCAGAGTGCCTCCGAAGACCCGGGCAAGCGCGAGCCGCCCCATATTGCCGCCGTGCGAGATCTTGAACACGAAGGCGCAGCCGCCCTTGGCGGCGAGCCTCTCAGCCGCGGCTTCCGGAGGCGGCGCGTCGTGGCGAAGCGCCTTCATCAGGCGCCGGACTCCAAAGCCGTTCAGGGCCGAACCGAACAGCACCGGGACGACGAGATTCTCTTTCGTCTCGCGGGCGATGTCGGCGAAGATCGTCGCCTGGTCGGGGGTCTCGTCCATCAGCAGCTGCTCGAGCAGGGCGTCGTCATGGTCGGCGAGCTGCTCGAGCATGTGGAAGCGGTCCTGCGACTCGCGCTCCGCGAGGTCGGCGGGGATATCGATCTGCTCCGACGGCTTGCCCGGCCGGTATTTGAAGGCGCGCTCCAAAGCGAGGTCGACGAAGCCCGTGACCTTCTCGCCTTCGCGGATCGGGATCTGGCGAGCCACCAGGGGCGACGAGCTCATCGGCTGAAGCGCTTCGAGGAGCGCGCGGATGCCGCCCCGGGCCTGGTCGATCTTGTTGACGAAGATGAGGTGGGGGACTCCGAGCGCCTCGAGCTGCCGGAGTGCCGGCTCGGCGAGGATGGCCCGGTCCGTGTCGGGATCGACGACGACGACGGCGAGGTCGGCTGCGGCCACGGCGAGCGCTCCGTCCGCGGAAAAGCCGACCGAGCCGGGCGAATCGACGATCGCGAAGCGGTCGCCGAGGAATTCGAAATGCATCAGGTTGAGCTCGGTGGAGCCGGCGCGTGCCCGCGCCTCGGGGCTCGAATCGCCGACGCTGGTGCCGGCGTCGACGCTGCCCTGGCGGTCGACCGCCCCGGCGGCGAAGAGCAGGGCCTCGGCGAGGCTGGTCTTTCCCGCTCCGCCGGGACCCACGAGGGCGATCGTCCTGGTACCTACCGATCTGTCGGGCATGCGTCTCTCCTCCGTCCGAAGGCGCGAGCCGCGTCAAGCGCGTCCGCGCTCAATCCGGCCAGCGTTCCACCCTTTGGCGGCGAATCGCAAGGGGGGAGGTGCATCGGGGGAGGACGCGCGCGGAACGACCTTGACGCATCGTGGGTTTATGTTCCGCGGCAGGTGTTCGGCCGCTTGTGCAGGAGCGACGCCCATGGCTGTTTCGACGACTCTGCCGATCGTGGCCGGACTGTCGATCATCGGCGCGGCGCTCGGCGTGGGTCTCGGCAAATCCGCCATCTCCGAGATCAATCCCGCTTATTTCAGCGACGCCGAGGACAGCTTCCACGGCGACCTCGTCCCCTATCGCAGCCCCGATTGGGCCCAGGTCCAGCAGTCCGAATATCGCGCGGCGCAACAGCCGGTCGTCATCGGCGAGCTGGGCAGCGGCTGCATCGGCTGCCGCGACTACCCGGTCGAATATGTCCCGCGCCACGATCCGGCCGTCGACCGCTACGTCGAGGGCGGATTGCTCCGCGCGCCGGAGCCCACTCAGGTGATCGTCCAGGGCGTGGCGGCACCCGATCCGGATCGCGAGCGGATCCAGCTTTATTCCAGCTATCCGGTGAGCAGCGACGAAGCGCCGGCCCAGGTGGCCGAAGCGCCCACGCAAGAGGCGACCGCGCCGGCCGGGCTTTAGATCTCCGCTCATCCCAGGGAGGGCTGGGATCCCGGCGGGTGAAAGGCGCGGCAGTGTTCACCCATCGGGGCCCCAGCCTCGCCGGGGTGACTCGCCTTGCCGCAGCGCAGCATGTGGCTTACTTTAGCTCGATGACCTCCACCAACGACATCCGCCGGTCGTTCCTCGACTATTTCGGCTCCAACGGGCACCGGATCGTGCCGTCGGCGCCGCTCGTCCCGCAGAACGACCCGACCTTGATGTTCGTCAACGCGGGGATGGTGCCGTTCAAGAACGCCTTCACCGGCCTCGAGACCCGGCCTTATTCGACCGCGGCCTCGTCCCAGAAGTGCGTCCGCGCCGGCGGCAAGCATAACGATCTCGACAATGTCGGCTACACCGCCCGCCACCACACCTTCTTCGAGATGCTCGGCAATTTCTCGTTCGGAGATTATTTCAAGGACCAGGCGATCACCCACGCCTGGACCCTGCTGACGAAGGAATGGGGAATCTCTCCCGACCGGCTGACCGCCACCGTCTACCACACCGACGACGAGGCGTTCGACCTTTGGCGGAAGATCTCCGGCCTGCCGGAGAGCCGGATCATCCGGATCCCGACCAAGGACAATTTCTGGGCGATGGGCGACAGCGGCCCGTGTGGTCCCTGCTCGGAGATATTCTTCGACCACGGCGACCATATCACTGGCGGCCCGCCCGGCAGCGCCGATGAAGACGGCGACCGCTTCGTCGAGATCTGGAACCTCGTTTTCATGCAGCATCTGCAGGAGGCCGACGA
>DATHBY010000521.1:0-1541 GCA_035295885.1 Allosphingosinicella sp. | reverse complement strand
GGTCCGGGGAGGCGAGCATCTCCGGAAGCCGGCGCGGGAAAATCTGCCAGGAAAGGCCGAAGCGGTCCTTGATCCAGCCGCAGGCGACCGGTTGGGCCCCGCCGTTGAGCAGCGCATCCCAAAGCCGGTCGAGCTCGGCCTGGTCCTCGCATGGGATCTGGAAGGACACGGCCTCCGTGAACTTGAACTCGGGCCCCCCGTTGAGGCCGACGAAGCGGCGGCCGGCCAGCGTGAAGTCGACGGTGAGCACGTCGCCGGCCTTGCCACTGGGATAATCGGCGGGCGAGCGATTGACCCTGTCGACGCGGCTGCCAGGCAGTAGCGCGACGTAGAAGTTCGCCGCCTCTTCGGCCTCGCCGTCGAACCAGAGGCAGGGGACGATCTTGTCCATCAGGCGACCTCCCGCTTGGCGCTGTCGACGATCGTCTCGAAGCCGCCCCAGAACATCCGCTTGCCGTCGAACGGCATGTTGTCATGGTCCGGCTGCATCTCGGGATCGGCCATGATCTTCGACCATCCCTCGTCGCGCGCGGCCTTGTCGGGCCACTCGATCCAGGAGAAGACGACGTTCTCGCCCTCCCGAGCCTGAACCGCCTTGCGGAAGTCCGTGACCTTGCCGTCGCGGACGTCGTCGCCCCAGGCCTCGACGACCCGGAGCGCGCCGTATTTGGTGAAATTGGCCGCCGCCTTGCGCGCGAGGTCCAGATAGGAGTCGCGCTTGTCGTGCGCGACGGGGAGGACGAAGCCGTCGACATAGCCGCCCCTTCCCGATCCCTCGTCGAGCAGCTCGGAAAAGCCGCTGAAGATCAGGCGCTGCCCGTCGAACGGCATGGTCTCGCCCATCGCCTTCATCCGCGGGTCGCTCGCCATCCTCTCATTGGCCGAGTCGCGGGCCTCTCGGGATGGATATTCGAACCAGGAGAAGACGACGTCCTCATCCTCCCTGGCCTGAACGGCCTTGCGGAAATCGGTGACCTTCCCTTCCGGGACGTCGCTCGCCCAGGCTTCGACCATCCGGAGCGCTCCCAACTCCTGGAACAGGGGGGCGGCGCTGGCGGCATGCTCGCGATACTCCTGCCGGTTGGCCTTGGGGACAGGAACGATGAATCCCTCGACATAGGTCATGGCGTTTCTCCTTCGTCCGGTCAGGCCGCGACCGGCGCGCGCGCCTCGGCCTCGGCGAGCTCGGCGAGCTGGGCGGTGCAGAGGCCCCAGCCCTCCTCGAAGCCCATCGACTCATGCTTGCTTCGGGATTCCTCGTCCCAGTGGAGGGAGCGCGCCGTGTAACGGGTGCCGGAGCCTTCCGCCTCGAACTCGAAAATCCCGACCATCGGGAAGTCGCAGCCCTCTCCGCTCAGCGACTGCGGCACCCAGCCGGGCCTGAACGTGTTCGTGAAGACGACTCGCCGCGCGGGCACGACCTCGAGGAATACGCCCTCGCCCGCTTCCCCCTGGCCGTCAGGGCCGCGCATCTGGGTGAACATGCGCCCGCCCGGCCTCAGGTCCCACTCGACGGCGGCGGTCCAGGGCTTCGGCGCGAA
>DATHBY010000520.1:0-2624 GCA_035295885.1 Allosphingosinicella sp. | reverse complement strand
CGGGGTGAACGCCGCCGTACGCAACAAGGTGGTGATCGTCGGTGCCGCGACGAAGAAGGCTCGCCCGGCGGTCGTTCGGGAGCGGGTGATCCTCAATGACGAGGTCAGGAACGCCGCCGCCAGCCAGCTCCAGATCCTGCTGCTCGATCGGACGACCTTCACCGTCGGCGCCAATGCCCGGGTGGCGGTCGACCGCTTCGTCTACAACCCGGCGGCGAACAGCCGCTCGACCGGAGTCAGCGTTTCCCGCGGCGCCTTCCGCTTCATGTCCGGCCGGGCGCTCCGCCGCCCGTCGGGCCCGGTGACCGTGCGCACCCCCGTCGCCACCATCGGCGTGCGCGGCACGATCTTCGAAGGCGTCGTCGGCGAGGATGCCATCCGAATCGCCGGCGGCGAGCCCGCGGTCGGCAGGAAGGTGAAGGCGAACAAGGACGAGGCGTCGCTGATCGTGCTTCGCGGCCCGGGTCCGCGAACCCAGGGCGATACCCGCCCCGGCGCCGTCGACGTCACGGTCGGCGCCCGCACGTTCACCCTCGACCGTCCCGGCCTGGCGCTCTACGCGCCCCGAGTGGGCGCTCCGCCGATCGGCCCGTTCCCGATCTCGATGGCAGGGCTTCAGGCCCTGCAGTCGCTGCTTCGCACGACCGCCGTGCCCGGGGGCGGCGGCGGCAAGGGCGGGAAGGGCACCCGTAACAAGCTGCTGGGCGCCGCCGGCGCCGCGGCCGTCGTCGGCGGCGCGGTGATCCTCGGCGGCAAGAAGAAGCGGCGCCAACAGGAGCAGGAGGAGGAGCGGGAGAAGGACCAGCAGCGGTCCGACCCGAACAAGCCCAACAAGCGCTGACGCCGAATGCGTCGCCCCAGCGAAGGCTGGTGCCCCGGGGGGTGAAAGGCGCGGATGCCTTTCACCCGCTGGAATCCCGGCCTTCGCCGGGATGACGTGAGCCCCGCGCTTGCCTCCCATTCGACGCTGACTTAGGCCGGGGCCGGCAAGGAGGAAGCGATGCGCATCGCATGCCTGGGCGGGGGACCGGCCGGGCTCTATTTCGCGATCTCGATGAAGCTGCGCGATCCCGCGCACGACATCGACCTCTATGAGCGCAACCGTCCCGACGATACGTTCGGCTGGGGCGTGGTTTTCTCGGACCAGACGGTCGACAATCTGATGGCCAACGATCCAGTCTCCGGCGCCGTCATCCGGGACGAGTTTGCGCACTGGGACGATATCGACGTCCATATCCGCGGCGAGACGGTGAGCTCGTCCGGGCACGGCTTCATCGGCATCGGCCGCAAGCGCCTGCTCAACATCCTTCAGGACCGGGCGAGCGGGCTCGGGGTCCGGCTTCATTTCGAGCATGAGGCGAGCCCCGACCTCGATTCCTATGCCGGCTACGATCTCGTCATCGCCGCCGACGGCGCCAACAGCCGGATCCGAACCGCTTATGCCGGGCATTTCGGAGTCGACGTGCAGGTCCGGAAGAACAAATTCTTCTGGTTCGGGACGGAGCGGGTGTTCGAGGCCTTCACCTTCGCCTTCGAGGAGACGGAGGCGGGCTGGGTCTGGGCCCACGCCTACCGCTTCGGGGAGGGCCTCTCGACCTTCATCGTCGAGATGGCGCCGGATACCTGGCAGCGGCTCGGGCTCGACCGGATGGAGCAGCCGGAGGCGATCGCCCTGTGCGAGCGGATCTTCGCCCGCTACCTGGACGGAAAGGCGCTCATGTCCAACGCGGGACACCTCAAGGGCCCCGAAGCGTGGCTCCAGTTCCGCCGGATCCTCTGCGAGCGCTGGTCGTACCGCAACCTGATCCTGCTCGGCGACGCCGCCCACACCGCCCATTTCTCGATCGGCTCCGGCACCAAGCTCGCCATCGAGGATTCGATCAAGCTTGCCGAGGTGCTCAACCGCCCCGGTCTGACCCGCGACTCCGCTCTGATCGAATATCGGGAAGAACGGCAGGTCGAAGTTCTCAAGCTTCAGAACAGCGCCCGCAACTCGACCGAATGGTTCGAAACTCTGGAGCGCTACCTGCATTTCGAGCCGATCCAGTTCGCTTATTCTTTGCTCACCCGCTCGCAGCGGGTCAGCCACGAGAATCTGCGGCTTCGCGACAAGCCTTGGCTGGAAGGGGTCGAGCGCTGGTTCCAGTCGAAGGCGCTCGGGGTTGCGGTCAACGACCCCGCCCCGCCGATGTTCGCGCCCTACCGGCTCCGCGGGCTGAGCCTCGACAACCGGATCGTGGTCTCGCCCATGGCGATGTATTCGGCGAAGGACGGGACGCCCGGCGATTTCCACCTGGTCCATTACGGCACCCGCGCGCAGGGCGGCGCCGGCCTCGTCTATACCGAGATGACCTGCGTCTCCGCGGAGGGGCGGATCACCCCCGGCTGCGCCGGCCTCTATGCCCCGGAGCATCTGGAGGCGTGGAAGCGGATCGTCGACTTCGTCCACTCCAACAGCAGGGCCAGGCTCTGCCTCCAGCTCGGCCATTCCGGCCCGAAGGGAAGCACCAGGGTGGGCTGGGAAGGCTATGACGTCCCGCTCGAGAGCGGCAACTGGCCGGTCATGGCGGCGTCGGACGTACCCTGGTCGGAGCGCAACCAGGTACCCCGGCCGATGACACGCG
>DATHBY010000519.1:0-4798 GCA_035295885.1 Allosphingosinicella sp. | reverse complement strand
GGGCCCGCGCCGCTCCCCTAAATCTGCACCCACACCCCGGGCTTGAGCCGCCGCTCGCCCCAGCGCAGGCCGTCGCCGCCGCCATATTGGCCGTCGGCGCAGATCCGCGCCGCGACGAGGCTGCCGTAGCCGCCGTCCTGGCGCGGGCCGACCCAGCTCCCGGCGCTTGAGTCCCAGATCTTGACCTCGTCCTCGCCGACGAGGAGCGCGGTCGCCTCGTGGTAGATATGCTCGCCGTCGAGCCAGTGGCAGGAGACGTCCTCCCCGGTCCATTTGCCGCGCCATTGCTCGGTCGCCTCGTCGCTGTAGCGCTGGACGAGCTGGGCCGGGCAGGCGGTCAGGCCGCGGGCCGTGAACGCCTCGAGCGCCAGGGCGGCGTGGGCGCCGCAGTCGATCGTCTTGCGCTTGACGGCCTCGCACCAGTGCATCGGCCAGGGCGAGGGACCCCATTTATATTTCTGCCGAAGCCAGCGCGGGCCGCTGGTCGGCTCCGCCCCGTTCAGCTGGGCGAAGTCCATCGCGACCACCCACTGGCGGGCGATCTCGCAGCAGGCCCCGCCATGGTGGGAAAGGATGCTGTGCGGGAAGTCGAGCCAGCGGTCGCTCGCCGGCGGCGCAGGAATGCGCGTTTGCGGCCGGACGTCGATCCGTGCCTCAGCCTCGGCCAAATACATAGGACATGCTCCTGTCGTAACCGCCGGCGTCGCAGAAGATGAGCATGTCGCCCGCCCGAGTGCCTTCCGGCAGCGCGACGTTGGCGGCGACGATGTCATGCTCCATGCAGAGCCGGCCCATCAAATGGGTCTTGCCGCGCCCGAGCGGCTGGAGGGCACCGGTCTCGCCGCACTGGCGAAGGATCCGGTGGGGCTGGAAGGCGTACATCGGAAGCTCGGCGATCGAACCGTCGACCACGGCTTCGACATAATCCTCCTCATGCTCCTGGATCTCGAGGATCCGCATGGCCAGCGCCATCGACGGCTGGGCCATCGCCTTGCCCGGCTCGGAGACGATCTGGCGCACCCCGGGCAGCATCGAGCGAACCGTCTCGACCGCCCGGGCGAACTTGCTGTCGTCGTCGGCGTGCCAGTCGTCTGGGAACCAGCCGCCGCCCATGTCGAGCAATTCGACCCGGCGGCCGGTCAGAGCCTCGATCGAGCGGCACCATTTCAGCATCGATTCGAACAGATGCCACCATTGGGCGACTCCGATGTTCGAGCTGGCCATGTGATAATGGATGCCGAATGCGCTGTCGGTCGGGAGCCGGCCGACGGCGTCGATGAGCCTGCCGAACGTCTCGGGGCTGTCGAGCGGGATGCCGAAGCGCGAAGTCACGTTGGGGGTGCGCAGGCGCACTCCGACATGCTTCGCCGACATCTCGCCTTTGCCGATCGCCTCGACGCAGCGGTCGAGATCGGCGACGCTGTCGCAGAAGACGGCGTGCATCCGCTCCCTGGGCATCATTCCTTCCGGCCACCATTTGCCGGGGCCGTTCAGGATCACCTGGTCGGTGCGGAAGCCGACCTCGATCGCCTTTTGCGCCTCGGCGAGGCTGATGCATTCGGCGTAGAAGCCGTTCTCAAGGGCCAGCCGGATCAGCCTCTCGTCGGGGTTGGTCTTGATCGAATAGCCGCTCACCACCTGCACTTCGTTGGTGCTGAGCCGGTGGGCGCGCCCTGCAGCCTTCCTGAAGAGGCCCTCGGCGGTCTTGCCGAGATAGAGGAATTGCGGAGTCTGAAGCGAATCCAGCTCCATCGCGCCGATGTCGCTGAGATAGACGTCCGGAACGTCGGGCTTGCCGTCCGCCTCCTCGTCCCCCTCGCCGCCGACCAGGCCGATCAGCTCAGAGTCCGCCTTGTGCAGCCGCTCGGCGAGCGAGGTTAGGCCGGACGGATGCTTCATCGAATGGCCGACAGCTCCGGCGAAGGGCTCGGGCAGGGGCGGGAGCGGGTAATCCGCGCGCACCGGCACTTCGAGGACGATCCGGGTGAATTCGAGCGCTTCCGGCTCGGCGGGCCGGGCGCGGACTCCGGCGGCGCCCTGCACCAGCAGGGCGGGCAGGTTGTGGCCTGCGATCGTGGCGCCATGGACCCAGGCCGGGAAACGCGGGTTCATCTCGAGCAGCCAGCATTGGTCGGCGGCGTCGCGGACCATCTCCAGCTCGCCGCCGCCGGTCCAGTTAAGCTCCCTGACGATCCGGCGAAGCGGCTTCTCGAAGGCGGGATCGACCGGGCCGACGTCGCCGGCCCAGGTCTTGCCCTCCGCGGTGACGTCGCGCTTGCGCATGGCGACGCAGCCGAGCAGCTCGCCTTGGTAGGCGGCGAGCATCACCGATTCCTCATAGCCGCTGACATGGGCCTGGAGGAACAGCTTCTCCGTCGACCAGACCTTGGTCAGCGCGGCCCGAGCCGCGACGAAGCTGTCCCAGCCCGGCACCCGCGCCGCGTCGTAATAAGGGCCCTTCAGCCAGACGCGCCAATTATGCTCCCGGCAGAAAGCGTGAAGCTCCCAGTCGGAAAGGTCGCTCGACACGAAAGGCGGGATCCTGACCGGAAGCCCCTCATGGGCCTCCACCGCAGGCTTGGCGATGCGCTTCAGCGCTGCGGCCGACGGGGCGAGCAGATTGGGGTGGCCGTCGGGGAATTGCGAGGCCAGCCACATCGCCTCCAGGTCGCTGCCGGAGATCCACAAGGCGCCGCCGTCGAGCACTTCGCGCACCCGGTCGGCGTAGAGGTCGAGGTCGATCTCGTCCCAGGGCCGCTGGATCCACAAATCGTCCAGGTCCCGCCAATGGATTCCGGAGACCCGGTTCGTGTATTCGACACCGACAAGGGTCGCGTTCGGATAGCCCTGGCGCAGGGAGCGCACGATGCCCACGCCGGGCTGCGGATTGCCTCCGCAATAGAGGCCGCTAACATATACCTTCATTTTTCTTCCAGGCAGCAATGACTGTTCGCCAGAACGGCGGTCACAAGAGTCGGAACTAGTTCTGCTTTAAGGTTGTTCAGCTTGGGAGGCTGCTGTGATTATTTAACAGAACCAACACATTAACCAGGGTTAAGATGGACGAATATTTTATTAAACAACAAAGCAATGGCCATGCGGTTCCGTCGCCGCCCCCGAGCCCCCTTTACCCCAGCTATGTCGACCTCGATCCCTACATCGACGTCGAGCGCCTGAGGTCGCTCGATCTCTATGTTCGCGAGCGTCTCGAACGGCGCCTGTACCGGGCTCGCGACCTGCAATTCTATACCGGGCCGTTCCTGCTCGACGGCCGCGCTCCGGACCGGCCGGGGCCGCGAATGGTCTATCTCGCCTGCTCGTCTCGCGGCCACGGCCTCGAGACCTATTACGACCTCGACGACACCGACGTGTGGAAGCCCAGCGGCGAGGCGGAGGAATTTTCCGAGCTGATGGATTTCCTCGCCACCCTGCCCTTCGCGGCGACCGGCCGCATGCTGATCATCTACGACGACTCGGGCCGCGAGGTGCCCGCCCACCGCGACCATGACAGCCAGGACCTGTGCCACGAATTCATCTGGCTCAGGACCAATTTCGACAAGCCCTTCTACATGCTGGACCCCGGCACGGGCGAGAAGCTCTACGTTTCCTCCCATTCCGCCTGGTTCGACACCGTCAACCAGTTCCACGGCGCCGACGCGACCGGCGGCCTCTCGTTCAGCATCCGGGTCGACGGACGCTTCGCCGAGGATTTCAGGAAGCTTATTCCCTTCCCCGCGAGCGGCCGCTCCGCCGCCCCCGCGCTGTGGGCCGGGGCCGGGGCGGGCCGAGCCGAGTGCAACCAAAGGCAGGCGCGGTCTGTTCTCCCTTCCGACAGGTAGTGGCGGGCGGGTGCCGAAAAGGAACCCCTTATGTTGCGTTATGTGATGGCAGCCCTTCTCGCCTCGGCGCCGCTCGCAGCGGTTTCCGCCCAGCAGGACAAGACGGACGGCTGGGCTCTCGCGGCAATGCCCAACGGCTGCATGCTCCAGGCCGTCTCGCCGAAGGGCACGATGCTCTCGATCTGGGCTTTCGCCGGCGAGGAGGAGCTTGGCTTCCTTCTTCAGAATCGCGGCTGGGAGGTCGAGGACGGCAAGAAGACCCCGCTCCAGGTCGAGTTCAAGGGCGCCCGCGCCTGGCCGGTCGAGGCCACCGCCCGGGCCAATATCGATTCGGACGGCCCCGGCCTCTTCTTCACAGTCGAGCCGGGCGGACGGGCAAGCTTCCTCGCCGCCTTCACCAGCGCCGAGGGCATGCGCATCCGCCGAGAGGGCGCAAGCATCGACACCCTGCCGCTGGCCGGAAGCCGCGAGGCCATGTCGAGCCTGGCCAAATGCCTCGCCGAGCGCTGGAACGAAGCCGCGCCCACGCCGGCCGAGGCGAAGGAAGCGGCCCCGGCCGACGACACGATCTGAGCGCGAAGCACCGCGTGGGAGCCGGACGGCACTGAACCGTCATCCCGGACTTGATCCGGGATCCATGAACACCGCGGTATCCGGGGCGACTCCGCGCGTTCACGGCTTCGACTTCGCCGGAAGCCCCCGGCCCTATTTGAAGTAGCTCGCCCCCGGCCGCGCCTGCGGGGCCTGCTTCTCCGCCCGGGGCTTGGGCGGCGGGCGCATCGCGGCCCGCGCCGCCGCCTCGGCGCCGTGGGTGGCGAGCTTGAGATAGGCTCCGTGCGCCCGCCTCAGCCGCTGCCTCTCCGCCTCGCTCTTCGCCTCGCCGAGCTGGGTCAGCGCCTCTTCGGCTTTCGCCCGATATTCCTCGGCATTGCTCATCGGAAAAATTCCTCGTTGACGGG
>DATHBY010000518.1:0-5449 GCA_035295885.1 Allosphingosinicella sp. | reverse complement strand
CCTCTTCCGGCCGCCGCCAGTTCTCCGACGAGAATGCGTAGAGGGTGAGGCATTCCACTCCCGCTTCGCCGGCCGCCCGAAGCACCTTGCGCGCCGCTTCCGCCCCCTGGCGATGGCCGGCGGCGCGGGGCAGGCCCCTCGCTTTCGCCCAGCGGCCGTTGCCGTCCATGATGATGGCGACGTGCCGGGGAACTCGGGAGCCGCCTTCGCCGGAGCTTTCCGGCGCCAGGGGGGCGGGGCTGACGTTCACTGAGTGAGGATTTCCTTTTCCTTGGCCGAGGCCGCCGAGTCGATCTCCCTGATCGTCTCGTCGGTCAGCTTCTGGACCTCGGCGCTGAGGCGCTTGTGCTCGTCCTCGCTGATCTCGTGCTTCTTCTCGTCGGTCTTCAGCGCCTCCATCCCGTCGCGGCGGACGTTGCGCACGGCAATCCGGGCCTTTTCAGCATATTGGCCGGCGAGCTTGGCAAGCTCCTTGCGCCGCTCCTGGGTCAGATCGGGGATCGGCAGGCGGATGTTCTGCCCGTCGACGATCGGGTTGATGCCGAGACCGGCATTGCGGATCGCCTTTTCCACCGGGGTCACGTTCGACCGGTCCCAGACCTGGACCGAGAGCATCCGCGCCTCCGGAGTCGACACCGTCGCCACCTGGTTGAGCGGCATGTTGGCGCCGTAGACCTCGACCTGGATGGGATCGAGCAGGCTGGTCGAGGCGCGGCCGGTCCTCAGGCCGACCAGATCGTGCTTCAGCGCCTCGACCGCGCCGTGCATTCGGCGCTGGATATCGGCCTTGTCGTACGCGGGCATGGTCTCACTCCTCGTTCTGAACGATGGTCGCGGTCCCCTCGCCGCTCAGCACCCGGGCAAGATTGCCCTGCTCGCGGATGTTGAACACGACGATCGGGATGTTGTTGTCGCGGCAAAGCGCGACGGCGCTTGCGTCCATCACCTTGAGATCGTCCGCAAGCACCTGCTGGAAGGACAGGCTCTGGTAGCGCCTGGCGTCCGACTTCTTCTTGGGATCGGCATCGTAGATGCCGTCCACGCTGGTGCCCTTGAACAGGGCGTCGCAGCCCATCTCGGCGGCTCTGAGGGCGGCGGCGGTGTCGGTCGTGAAATAGGGGTTGCCGGTGCCGGCGGCGAAGATCACCACCCGGCCCTTCTCCATGTGACGAAGCGCCCGGCGGCGGATGTAGGGCTCGGAGACGGTCGCCATCGGGATGGCCGAGAGGACCCTCGTGTCGGCGCCGATCTTCTCGAGCGCGTTCTGGAGGGCCAGAGCGTTCATCACGGTGGCGAGCATGCCCATATAATCGGCGCTCGCCCGGTCGAAGCCCTTGGCCGCGCCGGCGAGGCCGCGGAAGATGTTGCCGCCGCCGACGACGATGGAAAGCTGGTGCCCCGCCTTCATCGCCTCGGCGATCTCGCCGGCGAGCCGCGAAGTGGTGTCCGGGTCGATTCCGAACGGTCCCTCCCCCATCAACGCCTCGCCAGAAAGCTTCAGCAGGATCCGGTTGAAGCGCGGGCGCGGCATGGGGTTTTCGGGTCCGATCGGCGAGAGGAACGGCGGGTGGCGCACCTTAATAAGGGCGCGCCACCCTGCCAAGCGGGTTAGGCGGTGGCGGGCTCGGGCTTGCCGACTCCCGAGGCGGCGGCGACCTCGGCCACGAAGTCGCTTTCCTTCTTCTCTATGCCTTCGCCGAGCTGGAAGCGGACATAGGCATTCAGCGAGATCGGGCTTCCGGTCCGCTTGGCCTCGGCGGCGATGACGTCCTCGATCTTCGTCTTGTTGTCGATGACGAAGAGCTGGCTCATCAGCGCGTTCTCCTTTCGGAACTTGGCCATTGCGCCGTCGACCATCTTGGCGACGATCTCGGCGGGCTTGCCGCTTTCGGCCGCCTTTTCCGAAGCGATGGCGCGCTCGCGCTCGATCAGCGAGGGGTCGAGCTCCTCGCCCGTGAGCGCCAGCGGGCTGGCCGCGGCGATGTGCATGGCGAGCTGCTTGCCGAGCGTCGTCAGCTCGCCCTTGTCGCCGCTGCCCTCGAGAGCGACGAGAACTCCGATCTTGCCGAGGCCGGGGACGACGGCGTTGTGGACGTAGGACACCACCACTCCGTCGGCGACCTGGAGGACGGCCGAGCGCCGGAGCGCCTGGTTCTCGCCGATGGTGGAGATGTTCTCGGTGAGCTTCTCCTCGACCGTGCCGCCCTCCGGCCATTGCGCAGCGAGCAGGCCCTCGACATTGCCGCTGCCGTGGAGGGCGAGGGCGGCGACGGTGCGGACGAACTCCTGGAACTGCTCGTTCTTGGCGACGAAGTCGGTTTCCGAATTGACCTCGACGACGGCGCCGCGATTGCCCTCGACGGCGACCCCGACCAGGCCTTCGGCGGCGGTCCGGCCGGCCTTCTTGGCGGCCGCGGCGAGGCCCTTGGCGCGAAGCCAGTCGATCGCGGCTTCCATGTCGCCCTGCGTCTCGCCCAGCGCCTTCTTGCAGTCCATCATGCCGGCGCCGGTTCGCTCGCGCAGTTCCTTGACGGTCGCGGCCGTGATCTCAGCCATGTTCATGATCCTTCTTGAATTGAAATACGGTCCTTCGATACGCGGCTTCGACTTCGCTCAGCCGCTACTCAGGATGAGCGGGTGCTCCGAACGTGTCCGCTCATGCTGAGTAGGCATTGAGCGAAGTCGAAATGCCGTATCGAAGCACCCGCTCGATTAGCTTAAGCTTCCGCCAGGGCCGCTTCGGGCGGCGGGGCGTCCATCGCTCCGATGTCCTCCCCGCGGGCCGCGGCTCCGCCCGACTTGCCGGCCAGGGCCGCGTCGGCGACGGCATCGCAATAGAGGCGGATGGCGCGGCTGGCATCGTCGTTGCCTGGGACCGGAAAGGCGATGCCCTGCGGACTGACGTTGGAATCGAGAATGGCGACGACCGGGATTCCGAGAACGTTGGCTTCCTTGATCGCGAGCTCTTCCTTGTTGGCGTCGATGACGAAGATGACGTCGGGAAGGCCGCCCATCTCGCGGATTCCCCCGAGCGAGAGCTCGAGCTTGTCGCGCTCGCGGGTCAGCTGGAGCACCTCCTTCTTGGTGAGGCCGGCCGTATCGCCGGAAAGCTGCTCCTCGAGGCTCTTGAAGCGCTTGATCGAGTTCGAGATGGTCTTCCAGTTGGTGAGCATTCCGCCCAGCCAGCGATGGTTGACGAAATGCTGGCCGGAGCGGCGCGCCGCCTCGGCGATCGGCTCCTGCGCCTGGCGCTTGGTGCCGACGAACAGCACCTTGCCGCCGGCGGCGACCGACTGACGGACGAAATCGAGCGCCCGCGCGAACAGCGGCACCGTCTGCGAGAGATCGATGATGTGCACCCCGTTCCTGTCGCCGAAGATGTACGGCTTCATCTTGGGGTTCCAGCGGTGGGTCTGGTGGCCGAAATGCGCTCCGGCCTCGAGCAATTGCTGCATGGTGACGTCGGGTGACGCCATGGTGTTTCTCCTTCCGGTTATGCCTCTGCAGGACCGAGAGAACCGCCGTGCTTTGCGCCAGGCGGGCACCGGTATGATGGCCCTGCATGTGGGATGGCGCGCATGTAACGGCAGCTCCGAGTTAAATCAAGCTTGGAGCGGGGCTGGCGGCGGGGGCACGGGGACATTAGATGGAACCCAAGCAACCGACGGAGCCGACCTATGTCCCGCCAGCCCACCTACCCGAAAGACGCCGCCGTGGGCGACGAGGCCGCCGGCGCAGGCAACGAGGGCGGCGACGGCCCGGCGACGGCGCCGGAGGGTTCCAGGCGGACCAAGCATCTCGTCACCGGCGCGGCGATCGGCATCGGCTCGGCCGCCATCGTCGCGGCCCTGCTCTACGCCAAGAAGCGGAGCGGCGACCGCTAAGCGCTTGTCCTGCAAGCTGAACCCCGGCTGTCAGCCGGGTTCAGGCGGGACTCAAGGGAATCGGGATAAACGCTCCTTCAGTTGAACAAGGAGTCTTCCAATGCGTACCCTGGTCCTGGCCCTCACGGCCGCCACCCTGACCGTTCCGGCGCTTCCGGCCGTTCCGGCCTTCGCGCAGGGGACCTATCACGGCAAGACCTGGCGCGGGGCCGACGGGCGGACCTATTGCCGCAAGCCGAACGGCACCGCCGGCCTCGTCGTCGGCGGAGCGGCGGGCGCCCTCGCCGGCCGGGCGATCGACGATCGCGGCAGCCGCGCCACCGGCACCGTGCTCGGAGCCGCGGTCGGAGCGCTGCTCGGCCGCCACGTCCAGCGCAACGTCGTCAGCGGCCGCCGCTGCCGCTGATCCCCATCCTCCTGGATGAGCCTCGAACGCCCCGGCCCCTGCGCCGGGGCGTTTTGCTTTGGGACACCGCCCGGCGCATCTGCCCGCAATGCCGCTCTTGACGTCATGACGTCACGGTAGAAGTACGGAGCCTCCGGTGATAAGCTGTTGACGCGACTTCACAAGCCGTGAGGACAGGAAGCGGCGCCGAGCTCGAGCCGCCGACAAAGGAGAGCCGAATGAAAAGACTGATCCTGGCTGCAGGGGCGCTGCTTCTCGCCACGGCCAATACGCCGCCCTCGAGCGTCGACAGCGTCGTGCGTGGAGGCGAGCTGGACTCGGTGGTCGCGGCCGAAGCCCCCAAGGGCAATGCTCCCGCCGCCACGAAGCCGGCCAAGCCTAACCCGCCGCGGATCGCGGCAGCACCCGAGCCCGACCCCCGCACCTATCCGCGCTGCTCGGCGACGGTGCAGGACCGCTGCGTCCAGGGCCGCTCGCGCGGGCCGCATCGCGCGGCGGTGAATCACCGGCGCATGCAGCTTGCGATGAGAGCCGGCGAGCGGGGCTAGACTTCGCGCCCGTACCATTCGTCGAGGCGCATCAGCTGGTCGTAATCCCCGTACGGGGCATGTTCCGGGTGAAGCTTCGCGGTGAAGGGCTCATCGCCGGTCAGCCAGCGCCCGGCGGCGCCGAGGAAGTTGCGCGCCGCTATCGTCGTGAAATCCGCCGGGTCGATGCCGTTGCGGCCTGCAACGGGGCTGGCGACATAGCCTAGCTTGCCCGCCTTGCGGGCCAGAGACCAATATTCGAAACAGGCGGGCACCCCCTCGATCCCGTCGAAGCCGCCGCGCTCGGCGATGAGCCCGAGCAGGCCCAGCTGCATCGAATAGCCCTCAGCGACGGCCTTCGGACCGGGCGGGGTTCCAGTCTTATAGTCGACAATGGCGAGGCTGCCGTCGGCGAAGCGGTCGATCCGGTCGGCTTCGCCGTAGAGCGTGATTCCGTCCATCTCGCATTTCCCCTTCGCCTCGGCCGCGGCCGGCCGGCGTCCCGAGGCGAGGTTCTTCGCCATCTCCGCTGCGATCCAGTCGACCGCCTCGAGCAGCCGCGGCTGCCACAGCGCCCGCATCAGCGGATGGGCGGCGGCGTCGCGGAGCAAGGCCTCGGCCCGGGGCCTCAG
>DATHBY010000517.1:0-2383 GCA_035295885.1 Allosphingosinicella sp. | reverse complement strand
CACTGCGCGTCCGTTAAGGCTTTGTAGGAGTCGGCGTCCATCAGTCCGTCGAGCTGCGACGGGTCGGCGAGGCGAAGGCGGAAGAACCAGCCCTCCCCTTCCGCGTCGCTGTTGACCAGCGATGGATCGTCGCCGAGCGCCGGATTGGGCTCGGTGATCTCGCCGTCGACCGGAGCGTAGACGTCGGAAGCCGCCTTGACCGATTCGACCACCGCCGCCTCGCCGCCTTTGGTCACCTGCCGGCCCGCCTCCGGCAGCTCCACGAAGACGATGTCGCCGAGCTGGCCCTGGGCGAAATCGGTGATCCCGACCGTCGCCTCGTCGCCTTCGACCCGGATCCACTCATGCTCCTCGGTATAATAGACACTCATCAGGCGGCTCCCTTGCGGTGGTAGCGGTGGGGGACGAAGGGCATGGGCGCCACCTTCGCCTGGAAGACCTTGCCGCGCTGGACGAGACGGATCCCGGAGCCAGGCTCGGCGGACGCGGCCGGGACGTAGGCCATTGCGATCGGGCTTCCAAGCATCGGCGAGAAGCCGCCGCTTGTCACCTTGCCGACCTCGTCGCCGTCGGAGTCGACGACGGCCGCGCCCTCGCGAACCGGCTGGCGGCCCTCGACGGCGAGGCCGACCCGGCGGCGGACCGGCCCCTCCTCGATCTCGCGGATGATCCGGTGCCAGCCCGCGAAGCCCCCTTCGGAGCGGCGGCGCTTGGAGATTGCAAAGCCGAGATCCGCCTCGATCGGAGTGGTGCCGGTGTCGAGATCGTGCCCGTAGAGCGGAAGGCCCGCCTCCAGCCGGAGCGAATCGCGGGCGCCGAGGCCGATCGGCTTCACTTCCTCCTGAGCGGCGAGCAGGTCGGCGACCGAAGCGGCGCGTTCGGCGGGCAGGGAGATTTCGAAGCCGTCCTCCCCGGTGTAGCCCGAGCGGCTGATCCAGACCGCGCCGCCGCCGAGGGTGAAAGCGCCGCCGGTCATGAAGCCGAGCTGCTCGATGCCGGGCGCCAGCCGGGCGAGCGCCTCGACCGCCTTTGGGCCCTGGAGGGCGAGCAGGGCCTGCTCCTTCATATGGTCGAGAACGACCCCGCGCGGCAGCCGCTCCCTCAGATAGGCGATATCGCTTTGCTTGGTGGCGCCGTTGACGACGATGTAGAAATGGTCGCCGCGGCGGGTGGCCATCAGGTCGTCGACGATCCCGCCCTCGTCGCTGAGCAGCAGCGAGTAGCGCAGCCGCCCTTCCTTGAGGATGGAAAGGTCGGCGGGAAGGACTCTTTCCAGCCCCTTCTCGGCCTCCGCCCCGGCGACGATGAGCTGGCCCATGTGGCTGACGTCGAAAAGGCCGGCGGATTCCCGGGTCCAGCGATGCTCGGCGATGATCCCCTCATACTGGATCGACATCGAATAGCCGGCGAAGGAGACCATGCGCGCGCCGTTGGCCCGGTGCCAGGCGTCCAGGGGGAGAAGTCGGTCGGGGGCTTCGCTCATGTCCAGTCTCCAGGGGAGCCGCTTCAACGCCCGAGATCGGACGCGGTCGCAAACCCCCTCTGTCACTGAACCTGAGAGCTTTCCCCGCCTTCGCCGATGCTATGGCGGGTTACCCCTTCGGTGGCTCCCCGAGCCCGAAGGGCAAAGGGGAACGCTTTCCAGAGTGCCTTTGCGCGCGCGGTCCCTTGTGCCTGAGAGATTCCGGGGCGGTTGCTCCTTCGGCGGCTTCAGGCCTCGCGGCCCTCCGCCCTCTCCCGCGCGCACACCGGCTTTCGCCGGCGGCACGGGCGCTGTGGAGGGTGAGACGCGGCAAGTCAACGCCGCTCTGCCTCCCCGCGGCAAAGCCGCGGGGAGGGGAACCACCGAAGGTGGTGGAGGGGTGACCTTCGCCGTCTCGCGCTCGATCGGCTGAGCGCGGCGCCCGATCACCCCCCCACCATGCTTCGCATGGTCCCCTCCCCATCTGGCGATGGGGAGGCAGAAATCAGCGGGTCGCGTTGTAGGCGAGCTGCTCCTGGGTGAGCTGGAAGCCGACCAGCATCTCGAAGCTCGCCCTTCGCACCGCTTCGCGCACCGCGGGATCGGCCATCGGGTCGATCGCCGCGGAGGGGTCGCCGGGCTTGCGGCGGCGGGTGATCTGGGCGCTGATGTCCGCGGGCAGGGTCACCGCCGCCCGGGTCACCTGACCGGTCGCCTGGGCGGAGGTGCTGGCCCGGAGCGCCCCGTCGGCGAACCTCAGCCCGACCCGGCTCACGCTCTTGGCCTGGACGTTGGTCCCGCCCTGCACCGCGACGATGAAATAGGGGAGCACCACCTCGCGCGCGCCGCGTCCGTCGCGGCGCTGGGCGTGGACGTCGAACGTCACGCGAGTGACGATATTGTCGCCGCTCTCGTCGCAGG
>DATHBY010000516.1:0-1926 GCA_035295885.1 Allosphingosinicella sp. | reverse complement strand
CCAGCCCTCCAGGCTCGCCTCGCCCCAGCCGATTGCGCCTTCGTCGGCCTCGACCCGGACGAACAGCCAGCGCGGGGGAACGTAGAAGGTTTCGATTCGGGCGATCTTCATGCTTTACCTCGGTCCTTCGATACGGGCCTTCGCCAGGCTCAGTCCCTACTCAGGATGAGCGGTGGGGATTACGCCAAACCGCTCATCCTGAGTAGCCGTTGAGCTTGGCGAAACGGCGTATCGAAGGACGCGATGTCGATACCAGTCATTCGCCCGCCTCCGGATCGGCGGGCTCGGTGACGAAGCCCTCCAGGTGCCTGGCCGCCTCCTCCTGCTGCTCGCGGGCGAAGCCGCTGTCGGACTGGGACAGCGGCACGATCGGCACCGACAGGCACAGGCTCGAGGCGGGCAGAACGTCATGCCAGTCCTGAATCAGTTTCTTGTAGGCCCGGCCCACGTTCCTGATGTTGCGGTCGAGATCGTAGAGGCCGAGCGGAACGACGTTGCCATTCTGCTGGCGAAGCGCGGTGTCCCAATCGACCTGGTCGGTCAGCGAATACCAGGTGAAGCCGACCGTCGGGATGCCGACGTTGCGGATCCTCAGCACGTTCGCCCATTCCTTCCACAGCCAGTGAACCGCCTCGTCGCCCTTCGGCCCTTCTTTCAGGTTGGTCTCCGTATGCATGACCGGAAGCCGGTAGCGGTTGTAATATTGGCGGGTGATCTCGCTGTAGCCGAACACCTCACCCGAGCTTTCGGTATGACCGTCGGCGTAGACCCGGTGCTCGTTGGTCATGTAATAATCGTTGCCGAGGATGCAGTGCTGCTTCAGCCGATGGTTGAGGAAGAAATGATATTCCTCCCGGGTCATGCCGTTATCCATCATATACTCGTACATCTCGCTGTCGACGCGGCGGCCGTAATTGAGGTCGAGGCTGAGGAAGCGGCGGGCGTTCGCCAGCTCGGCCTTGCCGATCGCGGCCGGGCTGTCGGCGTGGAAATATTCCGAGCTTTCGGACTGGATGAAGATGGCGTCCGGGCGCCGTTTCAATATCTCGATCATCGCCAGGACGTTCGCCTTGACGATATGCTTGAGCGCGGTGACGAAGCTGCGGTCGTCGGTCGCCTGCTCGTTCCACCAGCCGTATTTCGCCGAGAATATCGCGCAGATGAACATCTCGTTCACCGGTGTGTAGAGCTGCACCCAGGGGAAGCGATCGGCGAAGGCGCCGGCATAAGTGGCGAAAAGCTGCGGAAAGTCCGGATTTTGAAAGTTTCCGATCCAGTCGGGCACTCCGAAATGGCAAAGGTCGACGATCGGCGTGATGTCGCGCCGCTTCAGGTCGGCGAAGGTGAGGTCGGCGAATTCCCAGTCATGCTTGCCTGGGCCGAGCAGCGTCTTGTGGAGCGGCGGCCCGAAGCGGAGGAAATGGATTCCGAGCTCCTCGACGCAGTCGAAGTCGGTGCGCCAGTGCCGGTAATGGCCGCACGCCTCCATCTGATCGACGCGGGTCCGGCCGCCGTTGATGGTCGGAATGCTGTTCTCGATTCCGGTCGCGAAGATGAAATTGGCGATGACGGCCCTCCCTCGGGTTGCGCGGAACCACGGCTAACCCGCGAGCGGTGGCGGTGCCAGCCTCAAGCGCGCGGCTGAACGGAAAAAACCTGCGGCCGAACCTCGCTCCGCCCGCTTGGTCAGGCTTGAACCGGAACCGGCTCGGCCAGCGCCGCCCGTACCCGCCGGTCATAATGGCCGGCCAGCCGCCGGAGCGCCTCGCCGCCGTCGCCGCGGAACGACGCGCCGTGCATGACGGCCAGCAGCCGGGGCTCGAGCTCGGCGAGGCGGCCAATGGTCGGTGCGGTCATGGGGCCGACGCTGGTCGCTCCGAACATGTCCTCGGAGGCCATCGCCGCCTCGACGATATCCTCTTCGGT
>DATHBY010000515.1:0-1529 GCA_035295885.1 Allosphingosinicella sp. | reverse complement strand
ACGAAGTGGACGAAGTGGACGCGACGCGGGCAATTTCGGATGGCGTGGGCTGTGGTGTCAACTTCCCAATCAACTTTGCGGTCGACATTCCAGAGTCAGACCCGGACCGGCCCCTCGCTGGATGCACATATTAAAGAGCCGTCTGAGAACATAGACGGAACAGCAGACATTGTCAAGGGAACGGATGGACGACTTCGGCGGATCGGCGAGGTGGTCCTTGCAACTCGATTTCCATCCGGCCAATAGGGGGCGAACCGGCGCGACAGGGGCTCCAATCGCCATGAAATCCCACGAATTCGCCAGCCTTCTCTGCTCGCGGCTGTGTCACGATCTGCTGTCGCCGGTCGGCGCCCTCAACAACGGCATCGAATTGCTCGCCGACGAGCATGATCCGGAGATGCGCGCCCGCTGCATGGACCTGCTCGGCGAGAGCGCCAGGGCCTCGGCCAACAAGCTCAAATTTTTCCGGCTGGCCTTCGGCGCCGCCGGCGGCTTCGGCGACGAGGTCGATACCCGCGAGGCCCGGGTTGCGATCGAGGGGCTGTTCGGCGGCGACGGCCGGATCCAGCTCGGCTGGATGGTCGACGAGCCGACGATGAGCAAGCCGGCGCTCAAGGTCCTGCTCAACCTCGTCCTCATCGCCGGCGACGCGCTGGTCCGCGGCGGCCGGCTCGACGTCGGCGCCGAGAAGCACGGCGCCGGAGTCGACATCGTCGTTCGCGCCGACGGTCCCCGGATCGTCCTCGACCCCGAACTGAAGCGCGCCCTGCTCGGCGACGTCGCCGAGGAATCGATCGCCCCGCGCGGCGCCGCCGCCTGGCTGGTCCACTGCCTGCTCGCCGATTGCGGCGGCGAGGTCCAGGTCGCCGACCAGGAGGAGGGGGTCCTCCTCATCGGAGCGAGCATCCCGGCGGCCTTCTAGAGTTTGTCCTATGGGGATGGAAGCGAGGCATTCGTCATGCCGGGCTTGATCCGGCATCCTCCGCCGGGATTGAGAAAAAGGTGGACCCCGGATCAAGTCCCGGGTGACGATTCTGCTTCGCCAGGACAAAGTCTAAAAGGGGCGGGGGCGGCGCTCCATCGTCATTGCGAGCGGAGCGAGGCAATCCAGTTCGGCGGCCGTCGGAGGCGCCGTCGCTGGATTGCCGCGTCGCTCCGCTTCTCGCAATGACGGGCCAACCGTAAACCCGTCCTTAACCAACCCGTCCTAAGCCCGACTTCACGCTACCCTAGCGGCGGGGCCCGAGTGGACGATCTCATCAAAGATTTCATCGCGGAGACTCGGGAGATGCTGGAGGCGCTTTCCGGGGAGATCGTGGCCTGGGAGGCGGTGCCCGGCGACCGTGCCCGGCTCGACGAGATTTTCCGCTTCGTCCACACCGTCAAGGGCAACAGCGGCTTCTTCGATCTGCCCCGCATCCGGGCCCTCAGCCACGCCGCCGAGGACGCCCTTTCCGCGGTCCGTTCCGGCACCCGCGGCGCCGACGCCCGGCTGGTCAGTGCGGTCCTCGCGGTGATCGACCGGCTCG
>DATHBY010000514.1:0-7304 GCA_035295885.1 Allosphingosinicella sp. | reverse complement strand
AAGCGTTCACCGCCGGCTCAGGCTCAAGTTGACAAACAGGCTCCGGCAACTAAGCCTCCGAAGGATGAAGCCGATGTGCGCCACCGCCGCCCCGACGAACGCGACGCTCTCCGCCGCGGCTTCCAGCTATTATTACGGATTCGCTCGGGCGGGACCGGAATAGCACGCGCTTGACAGCCAGGCTTCAAACCGACCCCGTCCGGACCTCCGGGCGGGGTTTTTCATGTGGAGAGACCCCGATGTTCACCGATTTCACCGAGACCCTGCCGCCGCCGCTGCCGGCCCGTCCGCCGGGTACGGCCGAGGACTGGACGATCCCGCAGCGCTGGGAGCGCTTCGGCGCCGAGGAGCATCGCGTCTGGGACATCCTGTACGCCCGCCAGCGCCGAAAGCTCGCCGGCCGGGCCGTCGCTTCGTTCGAGCGCGGGCTCGATTCGCTGCTCCTGTCGAGTTCCGGAATCCCCAATTTCGACGATCTCAACGAGCGCCTGTTCGCCCGCTCCGGCTGGACGGTGGTGGCGGTTCCCGGGCTGCTGCCGGACGAGATCTTCTTCGCCCATCTCGCCCGCCGCCAGTTCCCCGCCGGCAATTTCATCCGCCCGGCGGCCAGCCTCGATTATCTGGAGGAGCCGGACGTCTTCCACGACGTGTTCGGCCATGTCCCCTTGCTCGCCCTGCCCTGGTTCGCGGACTTCATGCAGCGGCTCGGCGAAGAAGGGCTGAAGGCGGTGGCGGCGGGGAAGGCGGCGGTCTTCTCGCGCCTCTACTGGTTCACGGTCGAGTTCGGGATGGCGCTCGACGAGGGCGCGCTCAGGCTCTACGGCGCCGGCCTCGCCTCCAGCTTCGGCGAGGCGGCCTACGCGCTCGACAGCGCCAGGCCGGAGCGCCTGCCCTTCGACCTCGAGCGGGTGCTTCGCGCCCCCTACCGCTCGGACGTCTTCCAGCCCCGCTATTTCGTCGTTGACGGGCTCGACACGCTCCGGACGGGGATCGACCTCGACCGGCTGGAGGAAAGCCTGGCTTCGCTGTAGCCTCCGTCATTGCGAGCGAAGCGAAGCAATCCAGCACGGCCTCGGGGGCCGCTGGATTGCCGCGTCGCTTCGCTCCTCGCAATGACGGAGCTATGCGGTTGCCAATGTCGTCTCCCGCCACCGTCGCCCAGGCGGCCCGCCAGGTCCTTCTCACCGCCGATCCGGCGGCCAAGGTGCGCGCCGCCCGCGCGGCCGCCCGCGCCTGGAGGCGAGGCGAGCTCGCCCATGCATTCGACGTGGCGATGCCGGACCTGCCGGCGCGGCCGGAACGGCCGGAGCTGCTGCCGCCCTCCCAAATGCCAAAGCGCGGGCGCGGCGGCTCGGAGCGGGGCCGGATCGCGATGCTTCACGCCCTCGCCCATATCGAGTTCAGCGCGATCGATCTCGCCTTCGACCTGGCGGGCCGGTTCGGAGCCGGCTTCCCGCCCGGATTCGTCGATGACTGGTTCGCGGTCGGGGCCGACGAGGCGATGCATTTCGCCTTGCTCGAACGCCGACTGAGGATTCTGGGCTGCTCTTACGGCGCGCTGCCGGCCCATGACGGATTGTGGGAAGCGGCCGCGGCGACTGCGAAAGATCCGCTCGCCCGCCTCGCCGTCGTGCCGATGGTGCTGGAGGCGCGCGGGCTCGACGTCACTCCGGCGGCCGTGGCCCGGTTCGAGGCCGCCGGCGACCACCGCTCGGCCGCGATTCTCGGCCGGATCTACCGCGACGAGATCCGCCACGTCGCGGCCGGCACCAAATGGTTCCAAAGGGCCTGTGAATCGCGGAGAATCGAGCCCGTTTCGGCGTGGCAACAATTGGTCGGCGCCCATTTTCGGGGCGCCGTTAAGCCGCCGTTCAACGATTCAGCGCGCGGCGAAGCCGGTCTGTCCCGGGATTACTACGCCGCCCTTGCCGTGGCAGGGGATGTTTAACAGTCTCCAGCCACACGTCGCGGAGGGGGCCTTCCCTGACGTCATCGAGGGGGCGGAAACGCCTTAGATTTATTTTTTTCGGTCGCGCTTTGACGCGTGGCCGCGCCCGGTTCGGGGCGGCCAGTCGGGGAAGAGATTGTGCTGACTAAGACAAACAATGCGGGGCTCTTCGGAATGTTCCGCACCATGTTCAAAGCGCGCGACATTTTTCTCCATGACGGCAAGGCCTTGCGCCGGGTCCGGGTCGGTTCCGGAATCCAGGCCGCGGCTGCGCTGGCCGCGCTGACGATGCTCCTCTGGTCGATCTTCGCCGCCGCGCAGCTCGCCAATGCCGCGAGCGCTCCGTCCAACGCCGACGTCGCCCGGATGGAGCGCGAGGTCGCCGCGATGCAGGCCGACGTCGCAGTGATCAAGGAAGCCGCCCAGCGCCGCTACCAGATCACCGCCAAGGAAGTCCGCCGCCTCGGCCTCGACCCGCGCCGCCTCCAGGGCGGAGTCGGCGGTCCGTTCGAGGCGGTCGAGACGGTCCGCGCCGCCGACCCCAATTTCAAGGCCCTGTTCAACAGCTGGACCAAGCTCGACCAGCTCGAGCAGGGCACCGTCGCCATCCCGTCGACCGAGCCGGTCCGCGGCACCAATTTCACCTCCGGCTTCGGAGTCCGCTCCGATCCGTTCAAGGGCCGGGCCGCGATGCACGCCGGAATCGACCTCGCCGGCCCGATCGGCACTCCGATCTACGCCACCGCCGACGCCGTGGTGGGACGTTCCGAATATAATAGCGGCGGCTACGGCAACCTCGTCGAGCTCGAGCACGGCCACGGCATCCAGACCCGCTACGGCCACCTTTCCAGGTCGCTGGTCAGGGCCGGCCAGCGCGTCAAGCGCGGCGACATGATCGGACTGATGGGCTCGACCGGCCGCTCGACCGGAAGCCACCTCCACTATGAGGTCCGGATCGACGGCAAGGCGGTCAACCCGGTCCCCTTCCTTCAGTCGAGCAACTATCTGCAGTCGGTCCAGCAGCGCGCCGCCGCCGCCTCGCGGATCGCCATCGGCGGCCCCGCCTCCGCCAATTGATCCCAGCCTAGGAGAGAGCCGAAAGGCCGAGGCCCCGCCGGAGACGGCGGGGCTTTTTTTTGGGCGCGCGCTCGACCGGTCGCCGCAGAGGTGCGGCGCGAGTCGAGGGCCTGGAAGGCGGGTCGGCCTGATCGAGTCGTTCGAGGCAGAATTACTAAATACAGAAATTCAATTTTAGTTAAGCCTTGCAGTTCAGCCGAAATAATCCGGCTCTCAAGCCCGATTTGACTCATGTCGATTTTCATGCCTTCCTGACCTCGCATTGATAAAGGGGTGAGGATGCGCGACCGTGGTCATCGGGCCGGCCTGCTGCTGGCGACCTCTGCTATCGCCTGTGCGGGCGCCGCCGGGGCGAACGAGACGGTTACTTACAGTTACGACAGCCTGGGAAGGCTCGTCCGGGTCGAGCGCAGCGGCACGGTCAACAACGGCATCAACGCTCATTACAGCTACGATGCGGCCGACAACCGGACCAACGTGACCGTCGGGGCGGGAGCCGCGCCTCCTCCGCCTCCACCCCCTCCGCCACCGCCACCGCCACCGCCGCCCGCGCCACCACCGCCGCCTCCTCCGCCGCCGCCTCCTCCGCCGCCGCCTCCTCCTCCGCCTCCGCCTCCGCCTCCGCCGCCTTCCGGGAACACTTCGCCGACCGCGGTCGACGATTACGGCATGGGTCAGCGCTGCGGGACCAGGGACTTCAACGTGACCGCCAATGACAGCGATATCGACGGCGATGTTCCGCTGGTGGTGACGGCGTTGAACGGCGACCCCGGCTTTACGATCCTGTCCGGCTCGACGATCCGCTACACCAACGGCGGCGCGGCCGGGTCGTTCGGGACCATTTACACCGTCACCGACACCCGCGGCGCCGTCGCGACGGCGGTGCTTTATGTCGACGTGCCGTGGGACGTTTGCCAGTGACCGCGAAGATGCCGCGCGGCCCCTTCGCCGCCGGGAAGCGCTGCTGGCGCGACCAGATCAGCTACCCGATGAAGGACATCCCGATGGCGACAGCAGGCCGCCCCACCAATCCGCAATGCGCGCCGCGCAACGCGATGCCGTCGAGGTCCGTGGCCAGGCCGGTTCATTCCAGGTTCGCCTTGCCGGGGATGGCGGCGGCAAGGTCCGTCGTCGCGGCCTGCTTCCTCCTCGCCGCGGCGGGCGTGGAGGCCCGGACGATCAACGACGATTTGCCGCAGGTCTACACCCTCACTCCGACCGGGGTGAATCTGCAGAGCGGCGGGTTCATGCGCAGCACCGAGGATTTCTCGATCGGACCTTTGAAATTCGTGCGCTCGTGGGGCTCCGTCCCAAGCTTTACGCCCAACTCGATCGATACCAACGACCCGCAACGATTCGGCGTCTGGAACCACAATTACGGCATCGGCGTCGAGGTGGGATCTCAGAACCAGGCCATCGCCCGGGTCTATTTCGAAGGGCGCCGAATCCAATTCCGCAAATCTGGCGACACCTGGAACACGGACGATATCGACTCCAGGGGAAGCTCGCTCGCCCAGGTGAACGGCAATTTCGTGTTCACCGCGAAGAACGGTGACGTCTACAGCTTCACCACTCATCCCGCGCTGACTCCGATGTCCACCTTCGGCGGCGTTCAGGTCGCCTCGCGGGTCGATCATGCGGACGGTTCGCGCCTGGACCTCAGCTACGATGGCTCGGCCCGCCTGCGCACGGTGATCAGCAACCGAGGCTATGCGATCGTGCTCGATTACGGCGCCAATGGCAGGCTGGCGAGCGCCTGCGGCTACAACATGGGCGTCACCCATGTGAACTCCGGCTCGACCTGCGGCGGGGCGGCCCTCAAGGCCAGCTACGGCTATACCGCCGCGTCCGGCGGGCCCCTGCTTTCCTCGGTCACGGACGTCGCCGGCAAGATCTCCACCATCTCCTATAGCAGCAGGCAGGTGTCGTGCATCACCTTCCCGGGCACCCAGACCTGCGACATGACCAACATCTACGGAATGCTCGCCGGCGATTTCTCGCCCACTTCATCTGATCAGGTCCGCCGCCAGATCAGCCCGACGGGCGAGGTCTGGAACTACCAGTACATACCCGAGGACCCGGACGGGGGCCATTTGCCGGCGGAGCTGAAGCGCTCGCGCGCGCAGATGACCGATCCGGTGGGGAACGTCACCGCTGCCGTCTATCTCGGCGGCTATATCGAGAAGCTGCACACGCCGGCGGGCGCTACCGAATATGAGTTCAACGGGACGGTGCCGGCGGGCTTCACCCCGCCCGAAGGCAACAAGATTCTGCTCTGGCGCGACGGACGCCAGAATTTGGTCCAGAGGAAGCACCAGCCCAAATGGGGTTCGGGAACGACGCAGGAGCTGGTCTGGTCCGCCGCCTACCCCGCCGACCGCTACGACCCGCCCAACAATTTCCTGAACCTCGCCGGCTGCGACTCGGCCAGCCCCAAGCTTTGCGACAAGCCGGTTTGGACGAAGGACCCGAACCAGAACCGAACCGACTTCACCTACGATCCGGCCCATGGCGGACCGCTGAGCGTCACCGGACCGGCGGTGAACGGTGTCCGCGCCCAGACCCGCTCCGAATATGTCCAGCGTTATGCCCGGATACTCGGCCCCGGAGGCTACCAGCCCGCCGCCGCCCCGGTCTGGCTGCTCTCCGCGACCAGCACCTGCCGGACCAGCGCCGCGACCGGCAACCCCGCCTCGCCCTGCGCAACGGCCGGGGACGAGGTCCGCACGGCCTACGATTACGGGCCGGATTCCGGGCCCAGCAACCTGCTTGTCCGAAGCGTCGCGGTCACCGCCGACGGAGTGACCCTGCGAACCTGCTTCGGTTACGACTGGCTGGGCCGCAGGATCAGCGAGACCAAGCCGGCGCTGAACGCGGTGTGCTCGTGACGGCCGGGAGGATGAAGCGCTCGGCGCTCCTTGCGCTCGCCGCTTTGGCGGCGGCGCTGGCTCCGGCCGCGGCGGCCGCGCAGAGCGCTCCGGCGCCCGGGCTTACCGGGCTTCGCTACGACCTTGCCGGCCGCCAGACGGGCGCGATCTCGCCGGACCCCGATGGCTCCGGGCCCCTTCCCTTCCCGGCGGTCCGCAACAGCTACAACGATGCCGGCTGGCTGGTGAAGGTCGAGCGCGGCGCCCTGGCGTCCTGGCAAAGCGAAGCCGTCGCGCCTTCCGGCTGGCCGGGCTTCACAATGCACCAGAAGGTGGAAACTCTGCACGACTCGGCCGGCCGGAAGCTTCGCGACACGGTGAGCGGCGCCGGCGGCGCTGCGCAGGGCGTCACCCAGTACAGCTATGACTCGGCCGGGCGTCTCGAGTGCACCGCGGTCCGGATGAACGCCTCGGCCTGGGCAAGCCTCCCCGCCTCGGCCTGTACCCTGGGCCCGGAGGGAAGCCAGGGCCCCGACCGGATCAGCCGCAACGAATATGATTCCGCCTCGCGGGTCCGGGTGGTGAAGAAGGGCGTCGGAACCCCGCTCCAGCGCGACGAGGCGACCTACAGCTTCACTCCCAACGGCCAGCGCGCCAGCCTCACCGACGCCCGAGGCTATCGCGCGGAGATGAAGTACGACCCCTGGGACCGGCAGTCGCGCTGGGTCTTCCCGTCCAGGACCAGCCCCGGGATCGCCGACCAGGCCGATTATGAGGAATATGGCCACGATCCCAACGGCAATCGAACGGCCCTGAGGAAGCGCGACGGGCGGCTGCTGCTCTACCATCACGATGCTCTCAACCGCGTCTTCCTCAAGGAGATTCCGAACAGCATTGCCAGCGTTCGCTACGCCCACGACCTGCGCGGCCTTCAGACCTCGGCCTGGTTCACCTGGACCGGCTGGGCCGTCAGCAATGCCTATGACGGCTTCGGGCGGCTCATTTCTTCGACGAGCAACATGGGCGGCACCGGCCGGACGGTCGGAAGCGTCTACGACGGCGGCGGCAACCGAGTTCGGGTCATTCATCCCGACGGGTCGTTCTTCACCTACGAATATGACGGGCTCGACCGGCTGAAGCTGGTGCGCGAGAATGGCGGCGATCCGGTGGCCGGCTTCAGCTACGACCCGGAGGGGCGGCGCTCGACGCTGGCCAGCGGCGGCACCGCGAGCAGCTACGGCTACGATCCGGCCGGGCGGCTTCAGAGCCTTGCCCACAACCTCGCCGGAACCGGCGCCGACCAGAGTTTCGGCTTCGCCTACAACCGGGCCGGCCAGATCGTCGGGCGAAGCGGCACCAACGACAGCTACGCCTGGACCGGGCCCCATTCGGTCAACCGGCCTTATTCGGTC
>DATHBY010000513.1:0-1872 GCA_035295885.1 Allosphingosinicella sp. | reverse complement strand
AAGGCTCGCCTATTGCGATCCGGAGGCCTTCACCGAGATCGTCGAGGCGATTTCGGCGATGACGCTCGATTATCTCTCCGCCCAGGTCGAAAGCGGAGTCGAGGCGGTGCAGCTGTTCGACAGCTGGTCCGGAAGCCTCTCGCCGGCCCAGTTCGAGCAATGGGCGATCGCGCCCACCGCCGGGCTCGTCTCTGGCTTCAAGGCTCGGCATCCTGACACGCCGGTCATCGGCTTTCCCAAGGGCGCCGGCGGCAAGCTTGCTGCCTATGCGCGGGAGACGGGCGTGGACGCGATCGGCCTCGACGAGACGGTCGACCCGCAATGGGCCGCCGCGGCGCTGCCGGCCGCAATGCCGGTCCAGGGCAATCTCGATCCGCTCGCCCTGATCGCCGGCGGGGAAGCGCTTGAAACGGCCGTGGCCGGCATCCTATCAAGCTTCGCGGATCGTCCACACGTCTTCAACCTGGGGCATGGCATCTTGCCGGACACGCCGATCGCTCATGTCGAAAAGCTGATCGCGCTGGTGCGCGCGTGAATGGCCTCGAGACGGCGCTCGCCTTGACCTACGCCTGGATCAAGGCCGGCCACGTCATCTTCGTGATCTTCTGGGTCGCGTCGCTCTTCATGCTGCCGCGCTTCTACGTCTACCATCAGGAAGCGGCGCCCGGATCGGCCGAGGAGAAAAGATGGATCGAACGCGAGCGCAAGCTTCGCAGGATCATCATGACTCCCGCGATGCTGATCGTCTGGATCCTCGGCCTGACGCTGGCCGCGACCCTCGATGCGTGGCACCAAGGCTGGTTCCAGACCAAGTTCGCCATCGTCCTCGCTCTGTCCGCCTATCACGGCTGGATGATCGGCTACGGCCGCAGGCTCGCCCGCGGCGAGCGGCCGGCAAGCGGAACGGCGCTTCGCATCATGAACGAGGTGCCCGGCCTCGCCGTCGTGCTCGTCGTCATCCTGGTGATCGTCAAACCCTTCTGAAGGCGTTGACTTGGATTTAGGCGGAGCCTAACGCCCGAAAGGTCGTTCGCCTGCCGTCCGCGCAGGTATCCGTCGCCGATCCCCTCAGCGCCACGCGAGACGACGTCGCCCGCCTTCCCGAGTAGTTCCCCATGCATCTCAAAGACCTGAAGCAGAAATCCCCCGCCGAGCTGGTCGCCATGGCCGAGGAGCTCGGGATCGAGGGCGCCTCCACCCTGCGCAAGCAGGAGCTGATGTTCTCCATCCTCAAGGTCCAGGCCGAGAATGGCGAGGAGATCATGGGCCACGGCACCATCGAGGTGCTGCCCGACGGCTTCGGCTTCCTTCGCTCGCCCGAGGCCAATTATCTCGCCGGTCCGGACGACATCTATGTCGCCCCGAACCAGGTCCGCAAGTTCGGCCTCAGGACCGGCGACACGGTCGAGGGCGAGATTCGCGGGCCCAAGGACGGCGAGCGCTATTTCGCGCTGACGAGGCTGGTCTCGGTCAATTTCGATAATCCCGAGGCGGTCCGTCACCGAGTCAATTTCGACAATCTCACTCCGCTCTATCCGGACGAGAAGCTCACCCTCGACACCTCAGACCCGACGATCAAGGACAAGTCGGCCCGCGTGATCGACATCATCTCGCCGCAGGGCAAGGGCCAGCGCGCCCTGATCGTCGCCCCGCCGAGGACCGGCAAGACGGTGCTCCTCCAGAACATCGCCCGGGCGATCACCGACAACCATCCCGAAGTGTTCCTGATCGTGCTGCTCATCGACGAGCGGCCCGAGGAAGTCACCGACATGCAGCGCTCGGTGAAGGGCGAGGTCGTGTCGTCGACCTTCGACGAGCCGGCGTCGCGCCACGTCCAAGTCGCCGAGATGGTGATCGAGAAGGCGAAGCGCC
>DATHBY010000512.1:0-4931 GCA_035295885.1 Allosphingosinicella sp. | reverse complement strand
CGAAATGGACGAAGCCTGCGGCGACGGATGGGCCGAGCTCCAGCCTGACGGAACGCTCAGCGGCGAAATCCGCTTCCACAACGGTGACGACTCCACGTTCATCGCCCAGCCGTGGATGACTTCTTCAACAGCCTGCTAGAGTTTGTCCTATTGTGATGGAAGCGAGGCATTCGTCATGCCGGACTTGATCCGGCATCCACCTTTGCTCCACCGGGATTGCGAAAAAGGTGGACCCCGGATCAAGTCCGGGGTGACGATTCTGCTTCGGCAGGACAAAGTCTAATCCGCGGACCGGGCCGGCGGAGATTTCGCCATCCTTTCGATCACCTGCGTCGACGATCGCTTCCAGTGCGGAGCGCGGAACCCGAAATCCGCCTCGAACCGGCCGCAGTCCAGCATGCTGTTCTTCGGCCGGGCCGCCGGCGTCCGCCATTCTTCGGTCCGGATCGGCTTCACGAGGGCCGAAGGAAGGCCGAGGCGCTCCGCCTCCGCCATTATGTGCCCGGCGAAGTCGAACCAGCTCGCCTCGCCGGTTCCGGCGAGATGGTAGGTGCCGCCGAGGCCGAGCCGGGGGCGATCCCGCCAGGCGGCGACCATTGCCAGGATTCCGTCGGCGAGGTCGTCCGCGGCGGTCGGATTGCCGCGCTGGTCGGCGACCACAGTCAGCTCGTCGCCCCGGGCCGCCGCGCCCAGCATCGTCCTGACGAAGTTGCGGCCGTGGGCGCTGTAGACCCAGGCGGTGCGAAGGACGACGTGGTCGGGATTGGCCTCGGCGACGCTAAGCTCACCCGCAAGCTTGGAGCGGCCGTAGACCCCGAGCGGGCGGGTCGGCGCGGTCTCGTCATAGGGGCCCTCACCGGTGCCGTCGAAGACATAGTCGGTCGAGACCTGGATGACCCGCGCTCCGGCTCGCCGGGCCGCGGCGGCCACTTCGCCGGCGGCGGCGCCGTTGACCCGGAACGCCCGCTCCGGCTCGTCCTCGGCCCGGTCGACCGCGGTATAGGCGGCGGCGTTGATGACCACGTCCGCAGCCGAAGCCGCGATCGCCGCCTCGATCGAGTCCGGCCGCTCGAGGTCGAAGCGGGGCCTGCCGACCGTCTCGATGAGTAGGCCCGGAAGCGCAGCGCCGCGCTCGGCCAGACTGCGCGCGAGCTGGCCTTCGCGGCCGGTGACGAGAAGCCGCATCAGCCGGTGCCGAGCCTCGCTCCGGAATATTTGCCTTCCCGGATCGGCCGCCACCACCAGTCGTTGCCGAGATACCAGTCGATCGTCCTGGCGATTCCGCTCTCGAAGCTCTCGCGGGCCTTCCATCCCAGGTCGCGCTCGATCTTCGAAGGATCGATGGCGTAGCGCCGGTCGTGGCCGGGCCGGTCGGTGACGAAGGTGATCAGCGAGCGCCGCGAGCGCCCGTCCGCGAGCGGCTCGCGGGCATCGAGCAGATCGCAGACGGTCTCGACCACTTTGAGGTTGGTTCGCTCGGCATGTCCCCCGACATTGTAGCTCTCGCCGACCGCGCCGCGCGTCGCGACCAGCTCCAGAGCGCGCACGTGATCCTCGACGTGGAGCCAGTCGCGGACGTTCTCGCCCTTGCCGTAGACGGGAAGTTTCCTGCCCTCGAGCGCGTTCAGGATGACCAGCGGGATCAGCTTCTCCGGGAAATGATAGGGGCCGTAATTGTTCGAGCAGTTCGAAAGCACCACCGGCAGGCCGTAAGTCTCGTGCCAGGCCCGGACGAGATGGTCGGAGGCCGCCTTGGAGGCCGAATAAGGGGAGGAGGGCGCGTAGGGCGTCTCCTCGGTGAACACGCCCTCGTCGAGCGGCAGGTCTCCGAACACCTCGTCGGTGGAGACGTGGTGGAAGCGGAAGCGCGCCTTGCGCTCTTCCGGAAGGCCGCGCCAATGCTCCAGCGCCGCGTTGAGCAGGCGGAAGGTGCCGACGATGTTGGTGTCGATGAAGGCTTCCGGCCCGTCGATCGACCGGTCGACATGGCTCTCGGCGGCGAGGTGCATGACGATGTCGATCGCCTCGGACGAGAGCAGGCCGCTCACCAGGGCCCGGTCGCCTATGTCGCCGTGGACGAAGCGGTAATCGCGAGATCCCTCCACGTCCCTCAGGGAGTCGAGGTTGCCGGCATAGGTGAGCTTGTCGAGGTTGACGACCCGGTAGCGGCCGCTGCCCACCAGGTGGCGGCACAGGGCCGAGCCGATGAAGCCGGCCCCGCCGGTGACGAGGATGTTGAGCCGCCCGCTCATCGCGCCACTCCGTAGAGGCCGCCGGGGCCCGACGGGCCCTCGTCCGCCCGGCGCCTGAGGAAGGTCGCGTAATCGGACTTGCCGAGCCGCTCGGCGGCTGCGCGAAGCTGGTCGGCGTCGAGCCAGCCATAGTCGAAGGCGATCTCCTCGGGCGACATCACCTTGATCCCCTGGCGGTGCTCGACCGTCTTCACGAACGAGGCGGCCTCGTGGAGGCTGTCGTGGGTGCCGGTGTCGAGCCAGGCATAGCCGCGCCCGAGGCGGACGACGTTGAGCTCGCCGAGATCGAGATAGGCCTGGTTGACGTCGGTGATCTCGAGCTCGCCGCGGTGGGAGGGCTTCACCGCCGCCGCGATGTCGAGGACCCGGTTGTCGTAGAAATAGAGGCCGGTGACCGCCCAGTTGGAGCGCGGCTGCGGCGGCTTCTCGATGATCTCCACCGCGCGCATCGTCTCGGAATCGAAGGTGACGACTCCGTAACGCTGCGGGTCCTCGACATGATAGGCGAAGACGGTCGCTCCGGTTCCGCGCGCCGCGACGTCGCGGCAGAGCTCGGCGAGGCCGCTGCCGAAGAAGATGTTGTCGCCCAGGATCAGCGCAACGCTGTCCTCCCCGACGAACTCGCGGCCGATGATGAACGCCTCGGCGAGGCCGTTCGGATGGGCCTGCTCCGCGTAGGAGAGCGAGACTCCGAAGGCGCTTCCGTCGCCGAGCAGGCTTCGGAAGCTCGGCAGGTCGCGCGGAGTGGAGATGATCTGGATCTCGCGGATGCCGGCGAGCATCAGGGTCGCGAGCGGATAATAGACCATCGGCTTGTCGTAGACCGGGAGCAGCTGCTTCGACACGGTCAGGGTCGCGGGATAGAGCCTGGTGCCGCTCCCGCCGGCCAGGATGATTCCCTTCAAGAACGCGCTCCTCTCGGGGCGTGAGGCCTGGTCATCGCGAATCATTCCTTCTTACTTTCAAGAGCCTGCGGCGGCGAAAGGGCCCGCCTCGCCCGTCGCCGCAGCCCAAGCGGGGGGCTTCCAATCGCCTCCGGCTGCGTGTAGGTCGCTCTAGCGGCGGGCATGCCGCAAATCCAGCCGCATGGGCGCGCCCGGGCTGCGCCCGCGGCACTTCTTACGAATCCGAACGGAGAGAATCTCAGGGATGACGGTTGCGAATCAGCGTTTGGCAGGGACGGCTCCCGCCGTCTCGGTTCTGATACCGGCCTACAATGTCGCTGACTATCTCGACAAATCGGTTGGCTCCGCCCTGAGCCAGGACGTCGACGTGGAGGTCATCGTCGTCGACGACTGCTCGACCGACGGGGGCGCCACGGCCGAGGCGATCCGGCGCCTCGAGGCCGACCCGCGGGTGCGCGGCTTCCGGCTGCCCGTCAACGGCGGCCCCAGCGCCGCCCGCAACAAGGCGCTGGAGGAAGCCCGGGGCGAGTGGATCGCCTTTCTCGACGCCGACGACTGGTTCGGTCCGGAGCGGCTGTCCTATCTTCTGAAGGTGGCCGGTGCCGCCGGCGCGGACGCGATCACCGACGATCTTTTCCTGATCAACGAAGGGGCCGCCAGGCCCTGGGCGACCATCTACGAGCTCGCCGGCTGGAGGCAGGAGGAGGAAGGGCAGCCCCTCTCCGCGGCGGAATTGTGCCGGCAGAGGTGGATCCTCCAGCCCATGTTCCGAACCGCCTGGATTCGCGAGCACGACCTCCGCTTCAACACGATCCGGCGTTCGGGCGAGGAGGATTTCGAATTCTACATGGACGCCATGATACGCGGCGTGAAGTGGGTGACCGCCCGCGAGGCGCATTATTTCTACCTGTCGCGGCCGGGGCAGCTGACCCGAAGCCGCCTCATCGGCGAGGGCCTGATCGCCTCCGCCGAGGCGATGGGGCGCGATCCCCGGATCCGGGACAATGCCGAGCTCGCCGAGGCCTTCGCCGGCCGGCTTGAATATATCCGCACGACCCAATGGGTCGGCCTGTTCGCCGACGCGGTTCGCGGCCGGCAATGGCTCCGCGCCGGAGCGATGGTGGCCCGGTCGCCGCGCCGGATCATCGACGCGGCCGCCGCGTTCAGGCGTCGGCGGCGGATCGGCAAGATGCTGATGCGCGGCGGGAGCGCATCGGCATGACCGGTCCCGCCGCCTCTCCCCCAACAGAAAGTGTCCCATGCGAATCCTGATTACCGGTTCCAGCGGCCAGATCGGCACCAATCTCGCCTTGAAGCTGATCGCGGACGGGCACGAGGTGTTCGGCGTCGACAAGCGCCTCAACACCTGGGTCGCCGACGCCTTTCCCTACATCCTCCAGGATCTGAGCGGCCATTATCCGGCCCATCCCGGCGGCATCGGCGGAGTCGATTATCCGGAGGTCGACCTCGTCGTCCACCTCGCCGCGCATGCCAAGGTGCACCAGCTGGTGAAATTCCCGCACGGCGCGCTCGAGAACATCACGATGACGTACAACGTTCTCGAATATTGCCGGCAGCGGAACACGCCGATCGTGTTCTCGAGCAGCCGCGAGGTCTACGGCGACATCCACCGGTTCGAGACCGAAGAGAACAACGCCGATTTCGCCTTCACCGAAAGTCCCTATTCGGCGAGCAAGATCGCCGGCGAGGCGCTCGTCTATTCCTACGCCCGCTGCTACGATGTGCCTTACCTCGTCTTCCGCTTCAGCAACGT
>DATHBY010000511.1:0-1690 GCA_035295885.1 Allosphingosinicella sp. | reverse complement strand
CGGGGTGACGATTCTGCTTCGGCAGGACAAAGTCTGGTGCCAGGTACTGAGGAAAAAGCCGTGCCAGGTACTGAGGAAAAAGCCCAGGTGCCTGGCACCTGTGGACTTCGGCGGGTGTGAAGGCGCCGTGCCTCCAGAGTTTGTCCTATTGTGATGGAAGCGAGAGGTTCGTCATGCCGGACTTGATCCGGCATCCACCTTCTTCCTCCACCGGGATTGAGAAAAAGGTGGACCCCGGATCAAGTCCGGGGTGACGATTCTGCTTCGGCAGGACAAAGTCTATTCGGGCCGAGGCGGCTTGCCCGCGGCGCTGCGAAGCTGGCCGCGGCCCTGCTCCTCCGGCCCCTGGCCGAGGCGGCCACGGCGGCGACGATCACCAATCCCGCCGCGCTCGGGCCCCTGCGTTCGCTCGATGATCGCGAGCAAGGAGCAGGCGGCGCCGTGGCTGCCCGTGCTGAGGGCGCCGATGCGGCGGCGCGGGATGACCTCGGCCTATGCCGCCTGGCTGCCGCGCCTTTTCGCCGGCCGGGACGGAGCGCTCAGCCGGCGCAGAGTCAATATCCGCCGGCTCGCCGTGCCGCCGGCGCTGATCTGGGGCGAGGCCGATGCCGCGACCCCGATCGGGCAGGGACGGCGCCTCGCCGAGCCGGAGGCGGAGGCCGGCTGAAACCCCTCTCCCGTTCCCGCGGGAGAGGGGGTTTAGAGCATGATCGCTTCAGGTTGATTGAGTTGCGTCATTGCGAGCGAAGCGAAGCAATCCAGGTCGGCCTCCGCGACCCGCTGGATTGCTTCGTCGCTGCGCTCCTAGCAATGATGGATCAGACAAAAACGATCATGGTCTAGACTTTGTCCTATTGTGGTGGAAGCGAGGCGTTCGTCATGCCGGACTTGATCCGGCATCCACCTTCTTTCTCCACCGGGATTGAGAAAAAGGTGGACCCCGGATCAAGTCCGGGGTGACGATTCTGCTTCGGCAGGACAAAGTCCAGGCTGAATCGACATTCGCGGGTCCGGCGGATCATCAATCCCTCTCCCCGCCGGGAAGAGGGAGTGGCACTTCAGCCCCTCAGCCGCGCGCTTTGGACGATGCGCTCGAACTCGGGCAGGCCCGCGTCGAAATAATGCATCCGGGCGGCGTCGAACAAGGCGAGGTAGAAGCGGTTGTTGATGACCGCTCCGACCGCCCTGCCCCTGCGTTCCACCTCGTCGCCGCCGAGATGGGCGTAATCGAACTGGAAGCCGGGACGGCCGAGGAATTCGCGCGGCTGAAGGCCCGTCATCTCGAAGCGGGTGGAGCCGGCGCGGATCCGGTAGAAGCTCTCGATCATCGAGGCGATCTCGGTCGGATTCATGTCGGCCCGGAAGTTCGGCACCTTGCGGTCCGCCTTGCGCCTTTGAACGACGATTCGCTTGTCGTGCTCGAGCCCGCCGATGAAGGTGAGCCCGTCGAGCAGCGGCCCGTTCAGGGTCCAATTCTCCTCGCGCGAGATGTCGTGGGGTCCGCGCGGCGCCTTGTTCCAGCGGATCGTCGGCCTGACCACCATCGAGCCCCGGGCGACGTTCTCGAAGCCCGGAGTCACCAGCGAATAATAGCGGAAGCTCGGTCCGCCGCCCATGCCGCCGGCGCAGCCCGCGGTCAGCGAGAGGGCCGCGAGCGCCGCGAACAACCTTCCTTTGCGCATCCCAGATC
>DATHBY010000510.1:0-3466 GCA_035295885.1 Allosphingosinicella sp. | reverse complement strand
GCCCCTTCGCGGCAGCGACGAAGCAATCCAGCTGCGGGCGCCTGAGCCTCCGGATGGCTTCGCTTCGCTCGCAATGACGGGGGGGAAGAGAAAAAGGCCGGGGAGTCGCCTCCCCGGCCCTTCATTTTCGCGTCGGAAGGGACGGACCTAGAAGTCCATTCCGCCCATTCCGCCCATTCCGCCGCCGGGCATTCCGCCGCCGCCGGCCGGCTTGTCCTCCGGAGCCTCGCTCACCGCCGCTTCGGTGGTGATGAGGAGACCGGCGACCGAAGCCGCGTCCTGGAGCGCGGTGCGAACGACCTTGGTCGGGTCGATCACTCCGGCCGAAACCAGGTTCTCGTAGACCTCGGTCTGAGCGTTGAAGCCCATCGTCTGGTCTTCGCCGTCGATCAGCTTGCCGGCGACGACGGCGCCGTCATGGCCCGCATTCTCGGCGATCTGGCGGATCGGCGACTGCAGCGCGCGGCGGACGATGTCGATGCCGCGGGTCTGGTCGTCATTGGCTCCGCTCATGCCCTGAAGCGCCTTGGTGGCGTAGAGGAGAGCGGTACCGCCGCCCGGGACGATCCCTTCCTCGACCGCCGCCCGGGTGGCGTGGAGGGCGTCGTCGACCCGGTCCTTGCGCTCCTTGACCTCGATCTCGCTACTGCCCCCGACCTTGATCACGGCGACTCCGCCGGCGAGCTTGGCAAGGCGCTCCTGGAGCTTCTCCTTGTCATAGTCGCTGGTGGTGTTCTCGATCTGGGAGCGGATCGCCTCGACCCGCGCCTTGATCCGGTCGCCCTCGCCGGCACCGTCGACGATCGTGGTATTGTCCTTGTCGATGGTGACGCGCTTGGCCTGGCCGAGCATGGCGACGGTGACGTTCTCGAGCTTGATGCCGAGATCCTCGCTGATCATCTCGCCGTTGGTCAGGATCGCGATGTCCTCGAGCATCGCCTTGCGGCGATCGCCGAAGCCCGGAGCCTTGACGGCCGCGACCTTGAGGCCGCCGCGAAGCTTGTTGACCACCAGCGTAGCCAGGGCCTCGCCCTCGATGTCCTCGGCGATGATGAGGAGCGGACGGCCCGACTGGACCACCGCTTCCAAGATCGGGAGCATCGCCTGCAGGTTGGAGAGCTTCTTCTCGTGGATGAGGATGTAGGGGTCGGTGAGCTCGACCTGCATCTTCTCCGGGTTGGTGATGAAGTAAGGCGAGAGATAGCCGCGGTCGAACTGCATGCCCTCGACGACGTCCAATTCGAACTCGAGGCCCTTGGCCTCCTCGACCGTGATCACGCCTTCCTTGCCGACCTTGTCCATCGCCTCGGCGATCTTCTCGCCGACGACGGTGTCGCCGTTGGCGGAGATGATCCCGACCTGGGCGATCTCGTTGGAGCCCGAGACCGGCTTGGAGCGGGCCTTGAGGTCCTCGACGACGCGGGTGACGGCGAGGTCGATTCCGCGCTTGAGGTCCATCGGGTTCATTCCGGCCGCGACCGACTTCATGCCCTCGCGGACGATCGACTGGGCCAGCACGGTGGCCGTGGTGGTGCCGTCGCCGGCGAGGTCGTTGGTCTTCGACGCCACCTCGCGAAGCATCTGCGCGCCCATGTTCTCGAACTTGTCCTTAAGCTCGATCTCCTTGGCGACGGTGACGCCGTCCTTGGTGATGCGCGGGCTTCCGAAGCTCTTGTCGAGGACGACGTTGCGTCCCTTCGGGCCGAGGGTGACCTTCACCGCGTCGGCGAGGATGTCGACGCCGCGCATGATGCGCTCGCGGGCGTCACGCGAAAAGCGAACGTCTTTCGCTGCCATGTCTTCTCTTCCTTCTCATCTTGCCCGCGTTGGCGGGTCTAAGGTCAGTAAAGTCAGTGGGTATCGCGCGCGCGCGCGCAAGGGACCCGGATCAGCCGACAATCCCGAGGATGTCGCTTTCCTTCATGATCAGCAGGTCCTCGCCGTCGAGGCGGACCTCGGTTCCGGACCATTTGCCGAACAGGATCTTGTCGCCGGCCTTGACGTCGAGCGGAGTGATCGTTCCGTCCTCGCCGCGGGTGCCGGTGCCGGCGGCGACGACCTCGCCCTCCTGCGGCTTTTCCTTGGCGGTGTCGGGGATGATGATGCCGCCGGCCGTCTTCTCCTCGGCCTCGACCCGGCGGACGAGCACTCTGTCATGGAGCGGACGAAAATTCATGCGCGTCACCTCTTCTTCGCTATTGCGGCGGCCGGCCCCCTTGGGCGCCGCGGCCGTCCTGGTTGAATCTGTTAGCACTCGCCCCTCGCGAGTGCCAGCAAAGCTGATCTAGGGCCTGTTCATCCCGGGTCAAGGGCCGCGCAATCGAATTTTGCCGCGGCTGCGGCGATTTACAGGAAGCGGAGGGTCGTCTAGCCCGATCCGGACGACAGGAGAGTGACAGGATGAGGTTCGCAGGCAAGGTCTGGAAGCTGCTCGTCGGCATCAAGGACGGGCTGGTCCTGCTGTTCATGCTGCTCTTTTTCGCCTTGCTCTACGCGGCGATGACGGCCCGGCCGACGCTCGGCGCCGGCGATCGCGGCGCCCTTCTGCTCCAGCTCGACGGCCCGATCGTCGAGCAGCCCGCCCAGCCGACGGCCAGCGAGCTGTTCAGCGGCGGCGGACCTCGCGCCTACAGGCTCCGCGACGTCGTCCATTCGCTCGAGGTCGCGGCGACGGACGACCGGGTCAAGGCCGTCGCTCTCGATCTCGACATCTTCTCGGGCGGCGGCCAGGCGACCTTGTCGTCGGTGGGCGAGGCGCTCGACGCGGTCAGGAAGGCGGGCAAGCCGGTCCTCGCCTACGCCACCGCCTATGACGACGATTCCTATATGCTCGCCGCCCATGCCACAGAATTGTGGCTCAACCCGATGGGCGGAGTGCTCGTCACCGGACCGGGCGGCGCCAGTCTCTACATGAAGGGGCTGCTCGACAAACTGGGTGTAACGGCCAACATCTATCGCGCCGGCACCTACAAGGCGGCGACCGAGCCGCTCACCCGAACCGACATGTCGCCCGAGGCCCGGCAGGCGCTGACCGCGGTCTACGCCTCGATGTGGGAGAGCTGGCAGCAGGAGGTGCGCCGGGCCCGCCCCAAGGCGCGGCTCGACCCCTACATAGCCGACATGCCGGGCCAGATCGCGGCGGCGGGCGGCGACATGGCACAGGCGGCGCTTCGGGCCGGGCTGGTCGACAGGGTCGGCGAGCGCGAGGCGTTCGACCGCCGCGTCGCCGACATCGCCGGCACGCGGTACAGCGAAGTGCCGGGCAGCTTCCGCCGAATCGAGTACAAGAAGTGGGTGGAAGCCAATCCGGCCAGCGACTCGGGCGGCGAGATCGGGGTCGTCACCGTTGCCGGCGACATCGTCGACGGCGAAGCCAATCTCGGCACCGCAGGGGCCGAGACCATCGTCCGGGCGCTGGAGAGGGGATTGCGCGAGCGAAACCTCAAGGCGCTGGTGGTGCGGATCG
>DATHBY010000509.1:0-2427 GCA_035295885.1 Allosphingosinicella sp. | reverse complement strand
CGCGCCGAGCCCCGCGACGTTGTCGCGGTGACGGGCGAGGAAAAGCTGACGCTCAGGGCGATCGAAGACGCGGAGATCGTTCTGGTCGACGCGAAGTGACTGCCTCCCCATCGCCAGCTGGGGAGGCAAAACTTGCGCCGTGATCCGGCACTTTGTTACGGGGCTCCTGCCCCCATGCGAACAGGAGAAGTGCGTTGAGAAAGATTTTTGCCGGTGCCGCCGCGATGCTCCTGGCCGCATGCGGCTCGTCCGGGGACGGCAACGGGACGTTGGCGGAGGCGAACTCGAGCGGCAATGCCGCCGCCGCCGCCATCGAGAACAAGGTCCGGGAGAGCGACGCTCCCCCCTTGCAGAAGGAGCAGGCGCTGGCGCTGATGAAGCAGCGTCACGAAAATTACGAGGAGATCGGCGACGCCATGAAGGCGATCTCCCGCGAGCTGAAAGGCCAAAGCCCCGATCTGGGCAAGGTGCGGGCCGGAGCTGCGACCATCGCCCGGCTCGCTCCGCAGGTCCCCGACTGGTTTCCGGCCGGCACCGGTCCGGACGTCGGCAAGACCGAGGCCCGAGCCGCGATCTGGGAGAAGCCCGAGGATTTCGCGGCCAAGGCCCAGGCGTTCCGCGAGGCCGCCGCGGCGTTCGAGACCGCCGCCCGGGGCTCGGATCTCGCCGCGATCCGCTCCGCCCAGGCGAACCTCGGCAAGAGCTGCAAGGCCTGTCACGACCTGTATCGTGAAGAGGAGTGATCCGGACCCGGGCGCGCCGGTCTGGGACCTTCCCGTCCGGCTGTTCCACTGGTCGATCGTCTTCTTCATCGGATTGAGCTGGTGGTCGGCGGAAAACCATTTCGACCGGGTCCATTTCTGGTCCGGCTACGCCTTGCTGTTCCTGCTCGTCTTCCGGATCCTGTGGGGCTTCGCCGGAAGCTCGACGGCACGGTTCGCGACCTTCGTCAGGGGACCGGCGGCGGTCTCCGCTTATCTGCGCGATGGACGACAAAGCCGCGCGGGCCATTCGCCGATCGGGGCGCTGAGCGTCCTCGCCATGCTTCTGGCGCTCACCGTCCAGATCGCGACCGGCCTGATCCAGATCGACGATGAGGACTTCATCGAAGGGCCGCTGTCCGGACTGGTCGGCTACGATACGGCCGTGCTCGCTCACGCCGTTCATGAGGCAAGCTTCAACATCCTCCTGGCGCTGATCGCGCTTCATCTTCTCGCGATCGGCTATTACCGGCTGATCCGCGGCCGCTCGCTGGTACGGCCGATGGTCACCGGCCGGGCGGTTCTGCCGGAGGGCGCGTCGCCGATGATTCCGGCGCCGAAGGGCCGGCTGGCCGCCTGCCTCGTGGCGGCCTTGATTGTTGCGGCCGGGGTGATCGGAGCAGGCCGGGCCCTCACGACCTGACCGCGCGGCGCGAAAATCGCCCGGCCGCGGCTCCCTACCGCCCCCGGGTCACCGTCCCGCCGCCGTGGATCGAGCTCGTCACCTGCGGATCGCCCCAGTAGAGGATCGCTCCGCCGCCGTTGACCGAGGCGGCGAGGCTGCCCGTCGCCGCGACCATCAGCCGCCCGCCGCCGTTTACGGCCGCGGCGACGTCGCGCGCCGGCAGCGCGCGCAGGTCGATCTGCCCGCCGCCGTTCACCGCCGCGGCGACATGGCCGCGGGGGGAGAAGCCGCGCACCACGTCGATCCGGCCGCCGCCGTTCACCGCCACCGCCGAAACGTCGGGCGTGACGATCTCGATCCGGAGCCGGTAGTCCCGCGGGCACCGGGCTTTGCACGCATCTACGACGAGGCGGCCGAGGCCGTTGCGCCCGCTCGGCTCGACCCTGACGCCGGTGTGCCTCGTGCTTCCCTCGACCAGGGTCACCCGCTGAACCGTCCCCTGCCGGACCACGACGCTGCCCCCGCCGCGAAGCTCGATCCCGCCGAACCGGGGCAGAGCCACCGTCTCGGCGGCGGGCGCGGACTCGGCGGCAAGGGCGGAAACGAGGGCGAAGGCGAAGAGGGGCTTAAGGCTCACGGGCGATCTCCTGGCAGGGTACATGCGACAAGCGTAGCAAGGTATGTGCCAGCACCTGCACAGAGGGGAAGTGTCGCCTGTGCTCCGGCCCGCTATCCGCGAGCGGACACGACCTGTCCGGGAGCGGACACCGGTCCCGGGCACTCGCCCTTTTCCACTCCGCGCGCCCAGCCGGGAGAGACCCGGCCGTCTCTTCGCCGAAAAAAAGAAGGTTAACTCCCCCCTCACCCTCTTTTCATGGTTCTTTCAGTCCCTTAGCGCGTTTCGCCGTCATGCCTCGCTATTATTTCCATCTCGATCGCGACGGCGGCCGGCTTCGGGACGAGGAGGGGCTGAAGCTGCCCGACGCCGAGGCGGCCTGGTATCAGGCGGTCCGGAGCGCCCGCGAGCTGGTCCGGGCCGAG
>DATHBY010000508.1:0-3005 GCA_035295885.1 Allosphingosinicella sp. | reverse complement strand
CGCGGATGGTGCTGATCACATCGGGGCCGAGTTTCTTGCGGATGCGCGTGACGAAAACCTCGATCGTGTTGGAATCGCGGTCGAAATCCTGGTCGTAAATGTGCTCGATAAGCTCGGTGCGGCTGACCACCTTGCCCTTGTGGTGCATGAGGTAGGAGAGCAATTTATATTCCTGGGCGGTCAGCTTCACCGGCTCGCCGTCGAGGGTGACCTTGCCGGAGCGGGTGTCGAGGCGGACGTCGCCGGCGGTGAGCTCCGACGAGCTGTTGCCCGAGGCGCGCCGGATGAGCGCCCGAAGCCGGGCGATCAGCTCCTCGGTCTGGAAGGGCTTGGCGAGATAATCGTCGGCGCCGGCATCGAGCCCCGCGACCTTGTCCGACCAGCTGTCGCGGGCGGTGAGGACGAGGACCGGGACGGCGATCCCCTCCTTGCGCCAGCGGTCGAGGACGGTGAGGCCGTCTATCTCGGGAAGGCCGAGATCGAGGATGATCGCGTCGTAGCTCTCGGTGGAGCCGAGATAATGGCCGTCCTCGCCGTCGGTGGCGAGATCGATCGCATAACCCGCCCCCTCCAGCGTCGCCCTCAGCTGGCGCCCCAGATTGGGCTCGTCCTCGACGATCAGAACCCGCATCGCACTCCCCTATCGCTGTGTGCGCGTGTCAATAGCCGCCCAACCAGTGCGATGGCCAATTGTTTCATGAGCGTTTCGGGAAGCCGTCGTCCCGGCGAAGGCCGGGACCCCGGCGGGTGAAAGCACCGGTCCTCCGCTCTCTGGGATCCCGGCCTTCGCTGGGATGACGGGCCATTCGGCCCGTCAGAAGCCCGACTTGGCGACGACCTCGCCGGAGCGGGCGTCGACGTCGATCCAGACGACGCGCTGGCCGCGCAGGAACTTGAGGCGGTAGCGGCCGATCTCCGCTTCATATTCAGGGCCGAGATAGGAGAAGCCGCGCATCTGCGGGATGATCCGGGCCTCGATCGCCCTGAGCGGGATGATCCGGCCGGCCTGAGTGCCATGGAAGGCGGCCGCCTGCTCGCGCTCGCGCGGCCCTACCATGGCCGGGGCGGAGACGGCTGCGGTCACGGCCGTGGCGGCGATGACGAGGGTCGGGAGGACACGCATTTGGGCTACTGCTTTTGCTGTTCGGCGGTTGGCATAGCGGCAGGCCATTGAATAGGCCATGAATGTAACCGTCAGGCGCGGGTCAGGCGCGCGGCGCTCCCGCCGCCGGAAATGCACCGCCGGTCGGCTTTTCGCTTGGCTTTGCCCGTGCCGCCGTGCTGAGGGCGCGGCATGAGCGGGATTGGACGGATTGCGGCATGGCTGGCGGCGGCGGCGGGCTCGGCGGCGCTGATCGCGGGCTGCGCCGGCAAGCCGGCCCCGGCTCCGGCGCCGGCGCCCGAGCCTCCGATCCGCCAGGCTCCGCCGCCGGCCCCGGTTCCGCCGCTGCCCGAATCAAGCCAGCAGGACCCGCCGGACCCGCCGCTCAGCCCCGGCGACTGGAGCTATGCCGGCGACGGGCTCGGAAGCGTCGCCCGGTTCGGCCCCTCGGGCGCGGAAAGCTTCAGCCTTCGCTGCGACACCAGCGGCCGCCGGATCATCCTTTTCCGGCAGGGATCCCCGGCGGCGCTGAGGGTGCGGACGACCTACGGCCAGCGAGCCCTGGCGCCGGGCGCGGGGCTTGCCGCTGACGACGTCCTGCTCGACGAGATGGTGTTCAGCCGCGGGCGCTTCACCGTCGAGGCGGACGGGCTGCCGGCGCTGATCGTTCCGACCTGGCCGGAGCCGGCGCGAGTGGTGGAAGACTGCCGCGGGTGAGAATTCACGCAGGCCCTCGGGGCGCGGGCGAAGCGGCAAGACTAATCGCGAAAAAGATCAAAACAAGTCTTGCGCGCCGATTCGCGATGATTCATCCTCCCCCTCGCCACAACAAGCGAAAGGAGGTGATCCGATGTCTCATGGTTCAGCAGTGAGGTCGGTTCTGCTCGTTCGGGAGATGAAGGCCTAGCCTTCCTGGTCTTCCGGGCTGGAGCCATCCGGCCGCTGACCATGTTCGGAGGGTCGTCGCGCTTCGGTGCGGCGGCCCTTCAACTTGTCCGGGATCCGGGAACGGCGCTCGAGCGCCGGGCGTTCAGACGCCATGACCGACAAGCTCCCCGCGGACCAGGGCCGCGCACCGTGTCTCTACGACGAGCAGCTCCAGCGCCAGCAGCAGGAGAAGATGCTGATGCGCCGCGGGCGTGAAGAGCGGCCGGATCTGCTGAATTTGCCTCCCCGTCGCTAGGTCCTTCGATACGCCGTTTCGCGGAGCTCAACGGCTACCCAGGATGAGCGGAGAGGGAATAATCCCATCAGCTCATCCTGAGCAGGGACTGAGCCTGGCGAAGGCCCGGATCGAAGGACCCCTCCACCACCCTGCGGGCGGTCGCCCTCCCCACGGCTTCGCCGCAGGGAGGATGACTTGCCTCAGCTCGCGCTGATTCCCTTGTTGATCTGCTCCCACTGGTCGTGGCCGGACCGCACCGAGTGATAGCACTCGCTGATCAGCCGCTGAGTCTCGACCGACAGCTCCTTGTCGGCAAGAGCGGCTTCCCACTTCCCGTTGAGATAGGATTCGCCGCGGTCGACCTCGGCGACCACCGCCTTGTCGTCGCGCCCGGTGACGGCGTCCCGAAGCGACAGGAACTGGCGATGCGCCTTGGCGAGCAGGCCGCCTTCGTCCTCCGGCGTGCCGCCGAGCTCGCGGACCCGCTCGCGCAGGCGCTCGACCACCGTCTGGCGCTCCTGGGCGCGCTGGCGGAACATCTCGGTGAATGTCCCGCTCGTCGCCTCGCCGGCCGAATGGCGGTAGCCGTCGACGCTGTCGATGGTGGTTTCGATGAGGCTGTTGAGGACGCTGACGTCGTGGCTGTTGAACATGGGCTTCTCCTTGCTTCGGGTTCGGCGATTCAACCCGCATCGGGTCGTTAAGGGTCCGTGCCGGAACGGGAATAAGCGGCAGGAC
>DATHBY010000507.1:0-1632 GCA_035295885.1 Allosphingosinicella sp. | reverse complement strand
CGGGAGTTCCTCTCGTCCGCCGGAATGACGCCCCCCGCGTTGACGCAAAGCCCCTCTGCGCCTAACCCCGCGCCCGACCATGCCCACCTTCCTCGATTTCGAAAAAGCGATCGCCGAGCTCGACAACCGGATCGAGGAACTGCGCAAGACAGCCCGCGGCTCGGACCTCAATATCGACGTAGAAATCGGCCGCCTCGAGGCCAAGTCCGACCGAATGCTCCGCGAGACCTATGGCCGGCTCACCCCCTGGCAGAAGACCCAGGTCGCGCGCCACCCCGACCGGCCGCATTTCAAGGATTATGTCGCCGCCCTGGCCGAAGATTTCATCCCGCTCGCCGGCGACCGCAATTTCGGCGAGGATGCGGCGATCATGGGCGGCCTGGGCCGGCTCGGAGGCCGCAAGGTGGTAATGATCGGCCAGGAGAAAGGGGACGACACCGCCAGCCGCCTCACCCACAATTTCGGGATGGCCAAGCCGGAGGGCTACAGGAAGGCGATTCGGCTGATGGAGCTCGCCGACCGTTTCGGCCTTCCGGTCGTCACCCTGGTGGACACGCCCGGCGCCTTTCCCGGAGTCCAGGCGGAGGAGCGCGGCCAGGCCGAGGCGATCGCCCGCTCGACCGAAGCCTGCCTCGCGCTCGGAGTGCCGATGGTCGCGGCGATCGTCGGGGAGGGCGGCTCCGGCGGAGCCATCGCGATCGCCACCGCCAACCGGGTGCTTATGCTCGAGCATAGTGTCTATGCGGTCATTTCGCCGGAAGGCTGCGCCTCGATCCTGTGGCGCACCGCGGAAAAAGCCGCGGACGCGGCCGAGGCGATGCGGGTGACCGCGCAGGATCTGAAGGCCCTGGGGGTGATCGACCGGATCGTCCCGGAGCCGGTCGGCGGCGCCCATCGCAGCCCCGCCTCGGCGATCGCCGCGCTCGGCGAGGCGGTGTCGGAGGAGCTGGACGCGCTCGCCGCCTTGTCCTCCGCCGAGGTAAGGGCTGACCGGCGCCGGAAGTATCTGGCGATCTCGTGAGCTGATCCTCCCCATCCGCTTCGCGGACGGGTAGGACCAGGCAAGAGGAACCCTATCGGCCCTTCCCCCGTTCCTGACGGTGACGAATCGTCCTGTGTAAGGAGTACATCCCGATGAAGATGAAGGCGCTATTCGCGCTGTCCGTCTCGCTCGCCGCCATCGCCTCAGTCGCCGCCAGCGCGCCGGCGTTGGCCCAGAGCAAGACCCGCAGCATCTCCCAGAGCACGGCCGCCACCGCCGCCAAGCAGCACCCCCAGATCGTCGAGGAATTCGGCGGCGAGGAGAGTGCCGCCCGAAGCGCCTATATCAGACAGGTCGGCGCCAGGGTCGCGGCTCAGACCAACATCGCCGGCGGCGCCAACGCCTTCAGGATCACCACGCTGAACTCGCCGGTGATGAACGCCTTCGCGGTGCCGGGGGGCTATCTCTACGTCACCCGCCAGCTCGTCGGCCTCGCCAACGACGAGGCCGAGCTCGCCTCGGTGCTCGGCCACGAGGCGGGCCACATCGCCGCCCGCCACAGCTCCGAACGCAAGCGCGCCGGCCTGCTCAGCCAGCTGCTCGCCGTCGGCCTCGGAGTGGCGACGGGATCGAGCCAGCTCGGCAACCTC
>DATHBY010000506.1:0-17825 GCA_035295885.1 Allosphingosinicella sp. | reverse complement strand
CCAGAGACGCTTGCCGCTTTAGTTTTTATCGACAAAAATATCGACCCCATAGAGCTGGGCCCCCAAGTCATTAACAGTTTATTTGTTAAGAATGTTTGCTGTGATAATGAGGCTGGGGGTCAGGATGCGGCGCAAATTATTTTGGACTCTTTCCATTCACAGGGGGTGAGTCCAGACCATCAACGCTTCATGGTCTTACGCGGCTTAGAGGGAGGGGATGCTAGAGCGGAGGGATTCGAGTCGACCATAACGAGCTTGTATCCAGACAAAGAGATTCGCCATCCGGATTCTAAGCTTTTGAACTTCACTCGCTCCAAAGCGAGGAGATGGATGGATCAAGAGCTGGATGCCTGGCTCAAAGGTCGAAACAATGAATTTGGCCACGAAGTGGAAGACGTGGCATGGGGCATTTTCGCTTGCAACGATGAGATGGCCTTAGGGGTTCGTTTCGCCGTTGCAGACCGATACCGATTTTTACGAAGCAAACTCACTGCAAAGATACAAGCACCTGCCGTTGACGCAGATGTGGTCAGCAGCCTTTTGGCAAAGGTTCTCTTCCTGCAGCGCATTCGCATCGTCGGGTTCGATGGAATCGCTGCAGCGCTTGATCTTATCGAAAAGGCTGACGGAAATTATCCAGAGTGGCTAATAGGAACTATAAGAGCACAAGTCGAGCAACAGTCTAAGGAGGCCATAAACTGGTTGCGACTTTTGCAAGATAGTCCTGCGCTTTTAAGGACGCAGGATACAGTGAAGAAAGTCCCTGTAGCTCCCGTGGTAAGAATGTAGCATGGGGACTTGGCAAACGCTGGCGTCTCAAGTCGGTGTAAGCGTTATCTTCGCAGCAGGGATGATATTTCTATCTGCGAAACTACCCGCAATATTTAGGGAGCGGGTGAAGGCCAGACTCAGCCGAGAACTGGATAAACAAGGCCCTATTTCTGGCGTACTAGCTCTAGAGCTGACTATGATATGCGCGGACTTTTCTGGATCAGTTAGCGCAATCTTGGGACTATCCCTTTCAATATTATTTGAGATCTGGAAACTCCACCCCTTGAATCCCCCTCTAATTGCCACCGTCCTTGCCATGGCCATTTTTGGCGCCATCGGGGGGACGGCCAAGGTACTGTTGTTACCGTGGGCCGATAAGAAGGAGGATGAATACCGACGGGGCTTGGGAAAGCGCTTAGCTACGATCGTTTATATTCTTTCCGGGGCGCTGGTGGTAGTCACGGCGATCGGACCAAGCATCGAGTTGGGCAAGAAGCCGGACGCCGCTCGTATTCAGAAGCAGCCGACTTCTCCTGCACCCGGTGCGGTATCACCTAAGGCCAATCAGCAGCCAGGCATCTTGGCCCTTCCGTAATCCCCCGTTCACCCGCCCCCGCTACAAGCCGGGCGACATTGCCAAAGCCCCGGATAATCCTGTTTCAGGAGCGAAGCGGCGAGCCGCTTCCGTCGGTTCGGTCGCCGCCGCCCTCCTCTCCCCGAAACTCCTCCTGCTCCTCCGCCACGCGCCGCGCCGCGCCGGTCGCCTCCTCGACGTGCCGCCTCAACACCTCGTCGATCCGGGCCTGCCAGCCGCGCCCCGTCGCCCGGAAATGGTCGAGCACCTCGCGCGACAGCCTCAGCGACTGCTGGACCTTAGCGGCCTCGCCGAGCGGCGGCCGGCCGCGCCGGGCGCGGATCTCGTCGGGCGTGAAGGCGCGGGTCAATGTCCCCGTCGCGGGGCGGATGACCTTGCCGCCGATCGCGATCTCCGCCCGGTCCCAGATCTCGTCCGTCAACTCCGGCGCCTCGTCGGGATCGACATCGGGATCAAGCCAGTCGGGGTCCGTATCTTCTTTGCTCTCGCTCATTGGCCTTTCTCATCGAAATCACATGGCGAACGTCGTCGCGCGGCGTCCAGACGATCGCGACGAGCCGATCGCCCAGCCGCCCGTAAGTCACATAGCGATCCTCGCCATAATCCCGGCGATCGTCCTCCACCATGATCCCCGGACCTGCGAACACCCTTTCAGCGTCGGCAAAATCGAGCCCGCGATGCTCGAGCGTCCATTCCCGCTTCGCCGGGTCGAAGCTGATGTCCACCCGCTTCGCATATCAGTTGGCGGCACGAGTCGCAATTATGTAGCAGCATAAATCCGAAATTGCTATACGGCCGTTTGCCGTAAGCCCATGTTCACCCGCCGCGCCTAAGTTGCGCTTTCGCCGCAAAATCCTATTTTAGGGGCGAACATGAGCGAAGTGGCCCGCGGCCGCCCTGCCTGGGTCCCGCGAAAGTACCACTTTCGTGGGAGAAATTTTGTGAGCGACCAGAACCCCCGCAAGCCCGACAAGGACCCCTCCGGCAACCCGTGGATGAAGTCGCTCTTCATCTGGGCCGGGATCCTGCTGGCGCTCATCCTGTTCGTCCAGATCGTCGACGGCGGCGGGTCGCGGGGCGCGGCGGGGAGTTCGATGGCTTATTCGGAGTTCCTGAACCGGGTGGACGAGGGCTCGGTCAAGGAGGTGTCGATCGGGAAGGACGTGATTTCCGGCAAGCTCACCAACGGCGACTCGTTCCGGACCAATTTCATTCCCGATCCCCAGCTCACCTCCCGGCTCCGCGAGAAGGGCGTCTCCTTCCAGGGCGAGCCCGAGGCGCAGACTTCGGTGTGGCTGATCCTGCTCTACCAGTCGCTGCCCTTCCTTTTGATCCTCGGAATCGCCTTCTTCATCATGCGGCAGATGCAGAAGAACGCCGGCTCCGGGGCGATGGGCTTCGGGCGGTCCAAGGCCAAATTGCTGACCGAGAAATCGGGGCGGGTGACGTTCGACGACGTCGCCGGGATCGACGAATCGCGCGAGGAATTGCAGGAGATCGTCGACTTCCTGAAGGACCCGACCAAGTTCGCCCGCCTCGGCGGCAAGATCCCCAAGGGCGCGCTGCTGGTCGGAGCCCCGGGCACCGGCAAGACTTTGCTGGCGCGGGCCGTCGCCGGCGAGGCCAACGTGCCCTTCTTCACCATCTCGGGCTCGGACTTCGTCGAGATGTTCGTCGGAGTCGGCGCCTCGCGCGTCCGGGATATGTTCGAGCAGGCGAAGAAAAATGCGCCTTGCATCGTGTTTATCGACGAGATCGACGCGGTCGGGCGGCATCGCGGCGCGGGGCTCGGCAACGGCAATGACGAGCGCGAGCAGACGCTCAACCAGCTGCTCGCCGAGATGGACGCATTCGAGGCCAATGAGGGGATCATCATCATCGCCGCCACCAACCGGCCGGACGTTCTCGACCCCGCCTTGCTGAGGCCGGGCCGCTTCGACCGCCAGGTCGTCGTGCCCAGGCCCGACATCGAGGGGCGCGAGAAGATCCTCGCGGTGCACATGAAGAAGGTTCCGCTCGCCCCCGACGTCGACCCGCGCACCATCGCCCGCGGAACGCCCGGCTTCTCCGGCGCCGATCTCGCCAACCTCGTCAACGAGGCCGCCCTCCTCGCCGCCCGCAAGGGCAAGCGCCTCGTCGCCATGTCCGAGTTCGAGCTGGCCAAAGACAAAGTCATGATGGGCGCCGAACGCAAGTCCATGGTGATGACGGAGGACGAGAAGAAGGCGACCGCCTATCACGAGGCCGGCCACGCCCTCGTCTCGCTCCACGTGCCGGGCTGCGATCCCCTGCACAAGGTGACGATCATCCCGCGCGGCCGGGCTTTGGGAGTCACCTGGAACCTGCCGGAGCGCGACCGCTATTCGATGTCGATGAAGCAGATGAAGGCCCGGCTCGCCTTGTGCTTCGGAGGCCGGATCGCCGAGCAGCTCATCTACGGCCAGGACGAGCTCAACACCGGCGCGTCCAACGACATCCAGCAGGCGACCGACATGGCCCGCTCGATGGTCATGGAATATGGGATGTCGCCCAAGCTCGGCTGGCTGCGCTACCGCGACAATCAGGAGGAAGTCTTCCTAGGCCACAGCGTCGCTCGCAGCCAGAGCGTCTCGGAGGAAACCGCCCGGCTGATCGACAGCGAGGTCCGGCGCCTGATCGAGGAGGCCGAGGCGACTGCGCGCAACGTGCTCACCGAGAATCTCGACGAGCTCCACCGGCTGGCCGGCGCCCTTCTTGAATATGAGACGCTGAACGGCGAGGAGGCGAAGAAGGCGATCAAGGGCGAGGATATCGGCCGCGAGAATCCCGATTCCCGCCGTCCGCTCATCCCCGCCTCCGGCACCTCCATTCCCTCGACTCGCCGGCCGCGCGGCGGCGGCATCGGCGGCCCGGCGCCGCAGGGGGCGTAGCTGCCGGCGTTCAAGCCGCGTTCAGCCGCCGGCCCCTCCTTTGCCCGCACCATGTGGGAAGGGAATAAGAGTGAAGAAGAAGCTGCTTGCCGCCGCGCTGCTGGCGATCGTTCCGCTCGGCGCCGCCCACGCGATGGACGTCGCCACCTTCCTCGCCAGGGCCGACGCCCTCGAGAAGAAAGGCATGATGGCCCTGGTGTCGAGCGACTATAAACTGCTCCAGAACGAGATCGTGGCGCAATCGAAGGTGCTCCGCGCCGAGCGGCTCGCCGCCCAGCGGGCCGGCCGCAAGCCGGCTTATTGTCCGCCCCCCAAGCAGGGCCTCGGCAGCAACGAGATCCTCGCCGCCTTCCGCACCATCCCGGCGGCGCAGCGGCCGCGCGTCCAGGTCAGGGACGCCCTGCGCGCCCATCTCGCCCGCAAATATCCCTGCCGCGGCTGATTCAGCCGACCAGGCCCAGCGCGAGCAGCAGGGTGAAGAAGAGGCTGGCGGCGATGAAGGCGAAGTTGATCAGCACGAAGGTGCGCCACAAGGCGCTCCACCGCGACAGCTCGTAGGCGCCGCGCAGCTGCCGGTACATGTGGATGGGCGGTATGAACGCGATCGCGAGAACCGCGAACACGTCCGGCACCCCCAGAAGGCGAAGGAAGCTGAGCGATATGAGCCCGAGGCTCATGAAGGCGATCGAATAGGTGATGAAGACGGTGTGGTCGTAGGCCTTGTACCGGCGGTAGCGCCGCCGGTGGAGGAAGAGCAGCCACAGGAAGGGCACGGAGATCGGGATCAGTGCCCACGAGAATTTATAGGCGTTGGTCTGCAGCTTGTAGACGAGCAGCGAAGGGTTGGTCTTCGCCTTCCTGTACGCGTTGTTGAACCAGGCGTTCACCGGACCGGCGCCGGAGATGAGCACGAACTCGTCTTTCTCGGCCTGCTCGGCGGCTCGCTTCACCGGGCCGGCCACAGGCTCGGGCTTCGGCTCGGCCTCCGCCTTGGCCTCCTCGATTTCCCGCTTCTCCTCGGCGTCGATCAGCGCCAGCGCTTGTTTGAACAGCCGTTCCTCGAGGGCGAGCCTCGCCTCGAGGCGCTGGATCCGGGCGTCGATCGTCGCGGTCGGCCGGTTCGCTTGTGCAAGCTGCGCGCGCTCCGCCCGAAGCGCGTTGAGCTCGCTCAGCTCTTCGGCGCGCTCCCGCGCATATTCGCGCCGCGCTTCCGCCCGCTCCGCCGCCGCCGATTGCTCCGTCTTGGCCGAGGCTCCGCTCCCGATCGGACCGCCGATCGTCGAGAAGACCGCGAACATCAGGAATACGGAGAAGAGGAACAAAGCCATGGGCGAGACGAAGCTGGCGCGCTGGCCGGCGACATAGCGCCGGGTGAGCTCGCCGGGCCGCAACGCCAGCAGCGGCAGAGTGCGCCACAATTTCCCGTCGAAATGAAGCACGCTGTGGGCGAGGTCGTGCCAGAAGGCGGTGAGCGTTCGGTGGACATGCCCGGCCTGCCCGCATTGGTGGCAATGCGGGCCGATCAGGGCGGTGCCGCAATTGAGGCACGCGCCCTCGGGCCGGCCCGATCCCTCGCCGGCGGGAGGCTCGACGGCCCGGGCGGCGAGTCCGCCCGTCACCGCTTCGCCGACGCTTTCAAGGCCCCCTGTGACCATGCTTCTTCATGGCGAAGCCGGGCGCGCGCGTCGAGACGCTTTGCAGCCCTCTCGCTTCCCTACCTGCGTAACGGACCGATCGTTTGCAGAGCATTCGTCGAGCCCGGAACGAACCGGGGCAGCCGAGTTTTCGAACGGCTTCCGAAAAATGGGTGGCGCACCCGAGAGGATTCGAACCTCTGGCCTCTGCCTTCGGAGGGCAGCGCTCTATCCAGCTGAGCTACGGGTGCGTGGAAGGGAGGCGCTTAGCAAAGGGGCGCGGCCGCCGCCAGTGGCTTTAGCGGAAGGCCTTTCGCTAACGGAGGCAGGCCTCGATCCGCTTGAAGGTCCCGAGCGGCCAGGTCGGGCCGGCGGCGGCAAGACTCGGCAGCAGGATCCTCATGCCTTTCTGCTCGGCGGCTTCAACGCACCGGCGCCCGCTTCGCTTCCCGGCGGCGGCGTCTTGGGCCGGTAGCGGCAGATGTCGGCGATGACGCAGCGCCAGCATTCCGGCTTCCTCGCCTTGCAGACATAGCGGCCGTGAAGGATGAGCAGATGGTGCGCGTCCCGGCGGTAGGGCGCGGGCGTCGCCCGGTCGAGCTTGCGCTCCACCTCGAGCACGTCCCTGCCCGGCGCGAGGCCGGTGCGGTTGGCGACCCGGAAGACATGGGTGTCGACCGCGAAGGTCTCGGCGCCGAACGCGCAGTTCATGACCACATTGGCGGTCTTGCGCCCCACCCCCGGCAGCGCCTGCAGAGCCTCGAAATCCGCGGGCACCTCGCCCCCGTGCCGTTCGATCAGCGCCTTCGAGAGAGCGATGACGTTCCTGGCCTTGGTGTTGAACAGGCCGATCGTCCTTATGTGCCGCTTCAGCCCCTCCTCGCCGAGCTCCACCATCCCCTGAGGGGTGTTCACCGTTCCGAAGAGGTCGCGGGTGGCGAGGTTGACGCTCGCGTCGGTCGCCTGCGCCGACAGCACTACTGCAACCAGCAGCGTATAATTATTCACGAAGCCGAGCTCCGTCTCGGGGCTCGGCGTACGGTTATGCAGCCGCCTGTATAACTCGGCGATTTCAGCGGGCTTCACTTCAGCCCCAGCACATCCGCCATCGTGTAGCGGCCCGCCGGCTTGCCGACGAGCCACAGCGCCGCCTCGATGGCCCCGCGGGCGAAAATGGCCCGGCTCTCCGAGCGATGGCCGAGCTCGAGCCGCTCCCCTTCCGCCGCGAAGATGGCGAGATGCTCGCCAGCGACCGATCCGCCGCGAAGCGCCGCGAAGCCGATGCGCCCGGGCTCGCGCGGCCCGGTGAGGCCGTCACGGCCGCGCTCGGCGACTGAGTCGAGCTCGACCCCCCGGCCTTCGGCCGCCGCCCGGCCCAGCATCAGCGCGGTCCCGGACGGCGCATCCGCCTTCATCCGATGGTGCATCTCGACGATCTCGAGGTCCCAGTCCTCGCCCAGCCGAGCCGCCGTCTCGCGCACCAGGTGAGCGAGCAGATTGACTCCGAGCGAGGTATTGGCGGCGTAGATGAGCGGGATCTCGGCGGATGCCTCCCCGATCAGCCGGTGATGTCCGGAATCGAGCCCGGTCGTGCCGACCAGGATCGGCTTGCCCGCCCGCCGCGCCTCCGCGAGATGCTCCTCGACCGCCTCGGGCGCGGAGAAATCGACGTACACGTCGGGATGATGGCCGGAGATTCGGACGTCGTCGCGAAGCGCCACCGCCTCGGCGATCGCTTGCCCCATCCGCCCGCCGGCGCCGAAGATCGAGATTCCCGTCATCCTCGCCTCTCAATGCGGGAGCGGCGGCGGGATCGCAACCGCTTGCTATTTGAAGTCGGCTGCCGAATTAGCCGGGGGAGGAAATATGATGGAACTCCGCAACATCGTCATCCTCACCGGCGCCGGCATCTCGGCCGAAAGCGGCCTCGCCACCTTCCGGGGCCCCGACGGACTGTGGGAGGGGCAACGGGTCGAGGACGTGGCGACGCCGCAGGCCTTTCGCCGCGATCCGGCGCTCGTCCAGGCCTTTTACGACGCGCGCCGCTCCCGGCTGAACGAGGTCGAGCCGAACGAGGCCCACCTCGCCCTCGCCCGGCTCGATTCGGAATGGCCCGGAGACCTGCTCATCGTCACCCAGAATGTCGACGATCTGCACGAGCGGGCCGGGGCCCGGCGGCTGCTCCACATGCATGGCGAGCTCAAGTCCGCCTGGTGCCTCGCCTGCGACGGCCGGATGCCGTGGGAAACGGAGCTGTCGAGCGGCCCGCCTTGCCCCGGTTGCGGCGAAAGCGGCGGCCTCAGGCCGGACATCGTCTGGTTCGGCGAAATGCCCTACGAGATGGAGCGCATCGACCGCGCCCTCATGGACTCCGATCTGTTCGTCTCGATCGGAACGTCGGGCGCCGTCTACCCCGCCGCGGGCTTCGTCCAGACCGCGCGCTATTCCGGCGCCCGGACGATCGAGCTCAACCTCGAGCCAAGCCTGGGCAGCGTCCTCTTCGACGAGGTCCGAACCGGTCCCGCTGGAAAGCTGGTGCCGGAGTGGGTCAAGGAAGTGCTGGAACGCTGACCATGGCGAGCGACTGGGACCGATCCGCCGAAGCCTGGCTCTCGGCCATGGCCGATGAGGGCGACTGGGCGCGGGTCGCCGTGCTGGACAGGGTGATGCTCGAACGCGCCTCGCTGGCATCGCCGTCGCGGGTGCTGGACGTCGGCTGCGGCGAGGGCCGGTTCTGCCGCCTCCTGGTGGGCGAGGGGCGAAGCATCCTGGGCATCGACCCGACGCGCGCACTGATCGAGGCGGCCAGGCGGCGACACCCGGAGGGCGACTACCGGGTCGGGAGAGCCGAGAGCCTGCCCTTTGCCGACGGATCGTTCGATCTCGTCGTCTCCTATCTCTCGCTGGTCGACATTGAGCAGATCGTCCCGGCGGTGGCGGAAATGGCCCGGGTGCTCGCCCCCGGGGGCAGGCTCCTGCTTGCAAACCTGGCGAGCCACAATTCCGCCGGGCGCTGGCTGAAGGACGGGCGCGGCCGTCCGATCGGCTTCCTGATCGACCGCTATCTCGAGGAACGGCCGATCCGGCAGCAATGGCAGGGCATCGACATCGTCAACTGGCACCGCCCGCTGTCCACCTACATGCGGCTGTTCCTGGAAAGCGGGCTTCGGCTGACCTGGTTCGACGAGCCGGCGCCCGCGGGCGGCGAGGACCCGAAGGCGGACAAGTTCCTCCGGGCGCCGTGGTTCGTCGCGATGGAGTGGCAGAAGGCTGGTTCGGCCTAGCAAGCCGGGCAGCCCGAACGGTTGGGTGACGGCGGGGCATCACTCCACCCAGTCCAGCCCGATCTCGCGGTAGAGCCCCCTGTCCTCCTCCCAGTCCGGCTTGACCTTGACGTGGAGGAAGAGGTGAACCTTGCGGCCCATCAGCGCTTCCAGCTCCTTCCTCGCCGCCTCGCCGATCGCCTTGATCCGGGTGCCGCCCTTGCCGAGCACGATCGCCCGCTGGGTGGGGCGGCCGACCAGGATCTGCTGGTGGATGGCGACCGAGCCGTCCTTGCGCTCCTCATATTTCTCGGTCTCCACCGCGCTGGCATAGGGGAGCTCGGCGTGGAGCTGGAGGTAGAGCTGCTCGCGGGTGACCTCCGAAGCGGCCAGCCGCTCGCTCGCGTCGGAGACCTGCTCCTCCGGGAAGTGCCACGGCCCTTCCGGCACCCGGGCGGCGAGCGCCGCCTTCAGGTCCGCGACCCCGTCGCCGCTGGTTGCCGAGACCATGTAGATGTCCTCGAAATCGAGCCGCTCGCCCAGCTCGGTCGCCAGCGTCAGGAGCATTTCCTTCTGAACGAGGTCGACCTTGTTGAGGACCAGGATCCTGGGCTCGCGCCGGCTCCTGAGCGTGTCGAGCATCTCCTCCAGGCGCCGGAAGAAGCCGGTCTTGGCGTCGACCACTAGGGCTATCAAATCCGCGTCCGCGGTCCCCGCCCAGGCCGCCGCCACCATCGCCCGGTCGAGCCGCCTCTTGGGCTCGAAGATTCCCGGAGTGTCGAGCAGCAATATCTGCGCCTCGCCATGGAGGGCGATTCCCATCAGCCGGGTGCGGGTGGTCTGCGCCTTGGGGCTGACGATCGCCACCTTCTGCCCGACCAGCGCGTTGACCAGGGTCGACTTGCCGGCGTTCGGAGCTCCGACGACCGCGACAAGGCCGCAGCGAGTTTGAGAACTGGATTCCGGGATTTCCACGATCGGTCCTTCGATACGCTGCTTCGACTTCGCTCAGCGGCTACTCAGGATGAGCGGCAGAGGATACCCCCCTCCGCTCATCCCGAGTAGGGACTGAGCCTGGCGAAGGCCCGTATCGAAGGACTTCACTTCAGCTGGTCCAGCAATTTCTGAGCGGCCGCCGTCTCCGCCTCCTGCTTCGAGGCGCCTTCCGCAGTCGCCGAGCCGACGCCCCTGATCTCGACCTCGACCACGAAGGTCGGTGCGTGCTGCGGCCCGGAGCGCTCGGCGAGGCGGTAGGCGGGCGGCCTTCGTTCCTGCGCCGCCGCCCATTCCTGAAGCGCAGACTTGGGATGCTGCGGAGCCTTGTCGCGGGTGCTGACCCGCTCCGCCCACGCCCGGCGGACGAAGGCTTCCGCCGCCTCCAGCCCGGAGTCGAGATAGAGGGCTCCGATCAGAGCCTCGACGACGTCGCCGATGACGTTGTCGCTGTCCGAGGCGCCATCCTCCCGCGCCTGCTTGCCGAGCCGTATCCGGTCGCCGACTCCGAGCTCGCGGCCGACCTCGGCGCAGGTCTCGCGGGCGACCAGCGCATTCAGGCGCTTGGAAAGCTGGCCCTCCGGCTCGCCGGGGAAGAGCTCGAAGAGCCAGGCCGCGACGGCGAGGCCCAGCACGCGGTCGCCGAGGAATTCGAGCCTTTCATATTGCGCCTCGCCGAAGCTGGCATGGGTGAGGGCCCGCTCGAACAGTGCGGAATCCCTCGGCGCCCGGCCGAGCGTCTCTTCCAGCCAGGCCGAAGTCGCCGAGTCCATCAGAAGGTCCGCCCCACCCGCTCCCAGCGCGCCGCCGACACCCAGGTCCACGGCCTCAGCCACTCCGCCGAGCCGTCGGTCGAGTAAAAGGTGATGAGCGCGCGGCCGATCACATAGTCGCTCGGAAGCAGCCCGACGCCCCTCTGCTCGACGCTGAAGCGGCTGTCGGCGCTGTCGTCGCGATTGTCGCCCATCATGAAATAATGGCCGGCCGGGACGGCATAGACCGGAGTGTCGTCGGCGCCGCCGTCGGTCTGGTCGAGCACCTCGTAGGACCGGCCTCCGGGCAGGGTCTCGCGGTAGCGCGGGTAGCGGCAGACGCTCCTGCCCGAGTCGATCTCCGGCGCCCGGATCTCGCCCTCGTAGCGGCAGGGGCTGTTGGGAGTGACCGGCATCAGCCAGTCGGCGATCCTCACCTTCGGGACCGGCTTGCCGTTGAGGAAGAGCTGGCCGCGACGCATCTGCACCGTGTCGCCTGGCAGCCCGATCAACCTTTTTACATAATCCTCGTCCTCGCCGGGGTAGCGGAAGACGACCACATCCCCCCGTTTCGGCTCTCCGGCCCAGATCCGGCCCTCGAACGAGGCGAGGCCGAACGGGATCGAGTGGCGCGAATAGCCGTAGGGCCATTTGGCGACGAACAGATAGTCGCCGATCCTGAGCTCGGGCAGCATCGAACCCGACGGGATCACGAACGGCGCGACGACGAAGGTGCGCAGGAGAATGGCGAACAGGAAGAACAGCAGCAGGAAGCGCGTCGTCTCGGCGACGCCGCCCTTCTTCTTCCTCTTCGCCGTCTTCGGCTCCGCCGCGCCTGTCGCCATGCCGCCGCTTTCGCTTGGGGCGGGGGTGCGGTCAAGGAGCATTCCCCGTCGCCCCGGCGAAGGCCGGGGCCCCGGTGGGTGAAGTCCGCGGAGCCTGTTTCTCGCTGGGCCCCAGCCTGCGCCGGGGCGACGAACATTGGCATCCCGCCACTGCCCGACTAAGAGCGCGGGATGAACGAAGACGAGGCCTGGGCCACCATCGAAGCGGCCGAGCCGCAAACCCTGACCCGCCTTTTCACCCGCGAGCCCGACCGCCTCTCCCGGCTTGCCCTGGACCTGCCCGGCCTCCATTTCGACTTCTCCAAGACCCACCTCAGCGCCCCACTGCTCGAATCCTTCCGGGCGCTCGCCGAGGCGCGCGACCTCGCCGGAGCGCGCGAAGCCCTGTTCGCCGGCCGAATCGTCAACCCGACCGAAGGCCGGGCCGCCGAGCACAGCGCCGAGCGCGGCCAGGGCGCGCCGGAGAGCGTCGCCCGCGCCTCCGGGCTGCGCGCCCGGATGCGCGCCCTGATCGACGCGATCGATGCCGAGGCCTTCGGCCCGATCCGGCACGTCCTCCACATCGGCATCGGCGGCTCGGCGCTCGGCCCCGATTTCGTCATCGACGCTCTCGGCGACGGCGCCGGCCGCTACGGCGCGGCCGTGGTCTCCAACGTCGACGGCGCCGCGCTCGAGGAAGCGGTGGCGGGCTTCGACGCGCACACCACTTTGCTCGTCGTCGCCTCGAAGACCTTCACCACCCTCGAGACCCTGCTCAACACCCGCTCGGCAATTGCATGGCTGGAGCAGGGCGGAGGCGCCGACCCCTATGGCCGGATCGTCGCCCTGACCGCCGCTCCGGAGCGGGCGCTCGAGTTCGGGATCGACGAGACCCGGATCCTTCCCTTCGCCGAGAGCGTCGGCGGCCGCTATTCCTTATGGTCCACGATCGGCTTCCCGGCCGCTCTCGCGCTCGGCTGGGAAGCCTTCGAAACCCTGCTCGAGGGCGCGGCGGCGATGGACCGCCACTTCCGCCTCGCGCCCGCGCATGAAAACGCCCCCGTCCTCGCCGCCTTCGCAGACCGTTATTACGCCAACGTCCGCGGCTGCGAGACCCGGGCCGTCTTCGCCTATGACGAGCGTCTGCGCCTGCTGCCGCTTTACCTCCAGCAGCTCGAGATGGAATCGAACGGCAAGTCGGTGAAGCTCGACGGCTCCCCGGCCGGGCGGGCGACCTCGCCCGTCACCTGGGGCGGAGTCGGCACCGACGCCCAGCATGCCGTCTTCCAGCTCCTCCACCAGGGCACCCACCTCGTCCCCGTCGAGTTCGTCGCTTGCGTCGAGCCCGGCCACGGCCTCGACGAGGAGCATCACCGCCAGCTCCTCATCAACTGCTTCGCCCAGGGCGCGGCCTTGATGTCCGGAAAGGCGAGCGACGACCCGCACCGCAACTATCCGGGCGACCGGCCCTCCACCACGATCCTCCTCGACCGTCTCGACCCGGCCGCGCTCGGCGCACTCATCGCCTTTTACGAGCACCGCACCTTCGTGAACGCCGTCCTGCTCGGGATCAATCCATTCGACCAGTTCGGAGTGGAGCTCGGCAAGACGATGGCGAAGGCGATCGATGCCGGGGACGAGATCGATTTCGACCCCTCGACCCAGGCGCTGATCGAGCGGGCGCTGGGAAATGGGGACAGTCACTAGTGACTGTCCCAAGTGACTGTTCCAAAGGATAACCATGCTGATCCTCATCTACCTGTACGACGGAGTCACCGCTCTCGACGCGGTCGGACCCTATGAGTCGCTGAGCCGGCTGCCGGGCGTGGAGATCCGTTTCGTCGGTCGCCGCGCCGGGCCCGTCCGCACCGGCGACGGGTTCCTGGCGCTCAATGCCGATACCGGCATAAACGACGAGATCGAGGCCGACATGGTGATCGTCCCGGGCGGCAAGCGCGCCGGCGTTCAGCGCGAGCTGGGCGAGGAGCGGGTGCTGGGCTGGCTGGCGGTCCTCGACTCCGTCACCACCAGAACCTGCTCGGTCTGCACGGGCTCGCTGATACTCGGCGCCGCGGGGCTGCTCGAGGGACGCCGCGCCTCCACGCATTGGGGGGCGCGCGAATATCTGAGCCGTTTCAACGCGACTTACTCCGCCGAGCGGGTCACCGAGGACGGCAAGTATCTGACCAGCGCCGGAGTCTCGGCCGGGATCGACCTCGGCCTTGTCCTGTGCGCCGAGATCGCCGGCCGCGAGATGGCCGAAGCGGTTCAGCTCAGCATGGAATACGACCCGGCACCGCCCTTCGACGCCGGCAATTTCAGCAACGCGACCCCCGAGCGGCTCGCGCTGGTGGCGAAGCTCAGCATCTAAAATCCTCTCCATCGCCACCGGCGATAGGGAGGATTATTTGCGCCCGCGCCCTCCCCTCGCCATATGGCGTCCGACCCCAGCCCAACCGGAAGCCGCTCCATGGCCCAGAGCTACGACTACGACCTCTTCGTCATCGGCGCCGGATCGGGCGGCGTGCGCGCCGCTCGGGTCTCGTCGGCCCATGGCGCGAAGGTGGCGATCGCCGAGGAGCACAAGGTCGGCGGCACCTGCGTCATCCGCGGCTGCGTGCCCAAGAAGCTGCTCGTCTACGGAGCCCATTTCGCCGAGGACCTGCAGGACGCCCGGCGCTTCGGCTGGGAGGTGCCCGCCTGCAACTTCCACTGGCCGACGCTGCGGGACAACGTGCTTGCCGAGGTCGGGCGGCTCGAGCAGGCCTATACCGAGACCCTGACCAACCATAAGGTCGACATCGTCAAGGAGCGCGCGGTCCTCGCCGGCCCCCACCAGCTTCGCCTCGCCGGCGGCCGCACCGTCACCGCCAGGGTCATCCTCATCGCCACCGGCGCCCGTCCGGTCGTTCCGGATTTCCCGGGAAGCGAGCTCGGAATCACCTCGAACGAGGCCTTCCACCTGCCCGATCTGCCCAGGAAAGTGGTGATCGCCGGCGCCGGCTACATCGCCAACGAATTCGCCGGAATCTTCCACAATCTCGGAAGCCACGTCAGCCTGGTCAACCGCAGCGACGTCATCCTGCGCGGCTATGACGAGACGATCCGCGACCGGCTTCTCACCATCTCGATGATGAAGGGGATAGAGTTCAAGTTCCACGTCGCCTTCGAGCGGGTGGAGCGCCAGGAGGACGGCAGCCTCCTCGTCCACATGTCGGGCACCGATCCCATTCCGGCGGACGTGCTCATGTACGCGATGGGCCGCCGGCCCAACACCGAAGGGCTCGGCCTGGAAAGCGCCGGAGTCGAGGTCGACGGCAAGGGCGCGGTGACGGTCGACTCGGAAAACAAGTCGAGCTGCGACAGCATCTACGCGGTCGGCGACGTCACCAACCGCGTCCAGCTCACCCCGGTCGCCATCCGCGAAGGCCAGGCCTTCGCCGACACCCTCTTCGGCGACAAGCCGACTCGGGTCGACTATGAGAACATCCCGTCCGCGGTGTTCAGCCACCCGCCGCTCGCCGGGGTCGGCATGACCGAGGGCCAGGCCCGCAACAGGCTCGGCTCGGTCAAGACCTACACGTCGGATTTCCGGGCGATGAAGAACGTGCTCGCCGGCCGGAACGAGCGCGCCCTCTACAAGCTCGTCGTCAACTCCGAGACCGACGAGGTCGTCGGCCTCCACATGATCGGCCACGACGCCCCCGAAATCCTCCAGGCCGCCGCGATAGCGGTCAAGGCCAAGCTCAAGAAGGAGGATTTCGACGCCGTTGTTGCGCTTCATCCGACCATGGCGGAGGAACTGGTGCTGATGCGGTGACGAGGATGACGAGCCCTTGCCGTCATTCCAGCGAAAGCTGGAATCCATGCCGTCTTCGTGCCACCAGCATCCTATGGACCCCAGCCTTCGCCGGGGTGACGGAAGTGAAATGACCGACCCCGCCTATCTCTCCGGCTTCGGCAACCACTTCGCCACGGAGGCCGTTCCGGGCGCCCTCCCCGAAGGCCGCAACTCGCCGCAACGGCCGGCCTTCGGCCTCTATGCCGAGCAGCTCTCCGGCACCGCCTTCACCGCCCCGCGCGCCGAGAACCGCCGCTCCTGGCTCTACCGCCTCCGCCCAAGCGCCGAGCACCCGCCCTACCGGCCCTATGAAGGCGCGCCCCGCTTCACCGCCCGCGCCCTTCACGATCCGCTCCCGCCCAACCGGCTGCGCTGGGATCCGCTGCCGCTCGAAGGCGAGGCCACGGACTTGATCGACGGCATCGCGACGATGATGGCCAATGGCGGCCCGGAGGCGCTCTCCGGAGTGGCAGTCCACGTCTACCGCGCCGCCCGAGACATGGAGCGTTGCTTCTTCAATGCCGACGGCGAGATGCTCTTCATCCCGGAGCAGGGCCGGATCGAGCTGCTCACCGAGATGGGCCGGATCGAGGTCGCCCCCGGAGAGGTCGCGCTCGTGCCCCGCGGAGTCCGCTTCCGGGCGCGGCTCCCGGACGGACAGGCGCGAGGCTATGTCGCCGAAAATCACGGCGCCCTCTTCCGCCTGCCCGAGCTCGGACCGATCGGCTCCAACGGGCTCGCCAACGCCCGCGACTTCCTGACCCCGGCTGCCCGCTATGAGGATGAGGAGGGCGAGGTCGAGCTGGTCCAGAAATATCTGGGCCGGCTGTGGACGACGAGGCTCGACCACTCGCCGCTCGACGTCGTCGCATGGCACGGCAATCTGGCGCCCTGGAAATACGATCTCGCCCGCTTCAACACGATCGGAACCGTGAGCTTCGATCATCCCGACCCGTCAATCTTCACAGTCCTCACCAGCCCCTCTGAGACTCCCGGGCGCGCCAATACGGACTTCGTCATCTTCCCGCCCCGCTGGACGGTCGCCGAGGACACGTTCAGGCCGCCCTGGTTCCACCGCAATTTGATGAGCGAGTGCATGGGGCTGATAAGGGGCGCCTACGACGCCAAGGCCGAAGGCTTCGCCCCCGGCGGCCTCAGCCTGCACAACCTCATGTCGGGCCACGGGCCTGACCATGCCAGCTGGAAGGCCGCCTCCGAGGCCGAGCTCAAGCCGCACAAGATCGAGGATACATTGGCTTTCATGGTCGAAAGCTGCTGGCCCTTCCGCCCGACCCGATTCGCGATGGAATCGGAGGCGCTCCAGCAGGACTATGACCGGGCCTGGGGCGGATTCCCCAAGGCGAGGCCGGGGGGCTGACGATGGCAACCATACCCAAGCGGCCGCGCCCGCCCTGCCACCAATATCGCGACTTCCTCGACCCGGCCGAGCATAAGGCCCTGCTCGAATGGGCGATCGCCAACCGCGAGCGCTTCGGCCCGGCGCGTCTCACCGGCCATGTCCTCGATCCCAAGCGCCGGATCGCCGAGCGCCTCAACGACCTCGGTCCCCACCGCCCGGTCCTCGAGCGGCGGCTGAAGGAGAATCTGGCGGACATCTTCCGCCGCACCGGCACGAAACCGTTCGAGATCGAGTTCTTCGAACTGGAGGTCGCCGCCCATGGCGACGGCGCATTCTTCACCCATCACAGCGATATCCCGCTCGGCAGGGGCCGTCAGCCGCTCGGCGGCGACAAGACCGGCAAGCAGGACCGGCTGGTCAGCGCGGTCTATTATTTCCACCGCGAGCCGAAGCGGTTTTCCGGCGGGACGCTGCGCCTCTACCGTCTCGGCGATCATGATGCGTCGGGCGACTATGTCGAGTTCGAGCCCGAGCAGAACAGCCTCGTCGTCTTCCCCTCCTGGGTGCGTCACGAGGTCATGCGCGTCTCCTGCCCCGGCTGCGCCTTCGACGAATATCGGTTCGCCGTGAACGCCTGGCTGTGCAAGACGCTGGCGCCGAGGCCGCCGGCGGTGGGGAGCACGAAAGAGGAGGAGGAGGAGGAGGCGCCGCCCCCGAACCGTTCGGGCTGAGCTTGTCGAAGTCCCATCCTGTTTCGCGCGCAGGCACAGAAAGAAAGGCCCTTCGACAGGCTCGGGCGAACGGGCGGGCTAAGGCGTGCGCTGCGCCGCCACCCGGCTGCCGTCGCTTCGAAGCAGCTCGAAGCCCGTCGCCTCATTGCCCG
>DATHBY010000505.1:0-4174 GCA_035295885.1 Allosphingosinicella sp. | reverse complement strand
CGTCATTGCGAGGAGCGAAGCGACGACGCAATCCGGCACCGGGCGCGCGTCGGCAGCCGCACCGGATTGCTTCGCTGCGCTCGCAACGACGGCTACGCCGTCACTTCCACGCCGGCCCCTGGATGTCGAAGCCGGCAGCTTCGAGCCCGTCCAATATTCCGCCCCGGTCGGCGAGCGTGCGCAGGCTGAGCACCGCCATGGTGACCTGGGGTTCGGCGAGGAGCCGCTTCATCTGCGGCAGGAGCTCGGAGTCGTGCTCGGCGAAGACCCCGCTCGGCCAGCAGCGCCCGTAGACGGCGTCCGCCGGAGAGGCCAGCACCTCGGGGATCCGCCGGGCCGCCCAGGCGTCCGAGCGGGCCTGGATCGCCGCCGGGCCGGCCTCGGCGAGCATGATCGCCCCCTGCAGGCAAGGCAGATGCTCCTGCGGAGTCGACGCGAACAGGTCCTTGATCACCGGCTTGGCCTTCGAGCGGTGGATCGGAACCACCTCCACCAGCTTGTACTTCTTGACCGCCCTGGCGACGTAATCGGCGACGTTGCGGCCATATTCGATGTCGCCCTTGGCACGGTCCCTGATGTCGCTGGAGAGGTGGAGGGGGTGCCGCCGGTCGTAATCCGCCTGCACCAGGCCGCGCGCCCGCAGCGCCGCCAGCCGGCCGGCGGTATGGGGGCCCGCGATCGCAACGAGGCTCTGCCCCTTGGGCAGGCTTCCCATCGAGTTCCATTTCGCGAGCCAGCCGATCGCTTTGAAAGGCGAGGCCGTCAGCGCGTGCGATTGCGGGAACATCACCCGGTCGGCCCTGCGCAGCGCCTCTGTCAGAGCGGTCGGGTCCCACTTCGTCGTCTTCGAGATTCCGTGGATCCCGCCGATCAGGACGAGAGTGGTGTGCTCGCTTCGCACAGTCCACATCGGCACTCCGCTCCTGCGGCCGGTAACGACGATCTCCTGGACCTGAGCGCGGTCGTCGGCCCTGGTCTGCGCCGCCTTCTGCGCAGGCGCCGGCGCTGCGGACGCGAAAGCGATCGCGGCCATTGCAGCCGCTCCGATGGATTTCAGCATTCACCCTCCCCGAGACTTTTTCATTCCCCTGTCGGAGGGCGAAATCCGGGTAGGCGGATGAACGCCCGTTGAATGGCCGACAGAAAAGGGAGGCAGGCCCGCTCTCGTCATGCCGGACTTGATCCGGCATCCACCTTCCCGCTGCCTCGAAGAAGGTGGACCCCGGATCAAGTCCGGGGTGACGAAGCTTCGGCCCTCCCCGTCATTGAGAGGGGAGCGAAGCAATCCAGGCTGGCCCCGGCGCCCGCTGGATTGCTTCGTCGCTTCGCTCCTCGCAATGACGGAGCAAGGCGTCCCTAGCGCCTGCGCTCCGGGGCGACGGTGATCTTCACGGTCTCGCCGCTATTGCCCGGGAAGCCGGTGAACATCGCCTCGACCAGGTTGGGCACCAGCACGCTCAGCTCATCGGTACGCGAGCGGGCCTTGGCCGTCCCCTCGAACACCGCCTGGCCGTCGGGGCGGCGGATGTCCATGTCGAGGAAGCTCGTATAGACGGTGTAGACGTCGAGCTCGTCGCCGTAGCCGCCGCGATACCAGAAGGGATCGTCCCAGCCGTAATAGAAGGGCGAGCGGTAGCGGCCGTAGCCGCCGAAGCGCGACCAATAGGGCCGGTAGCCGAAGCCGCCATAGCCGAAGCGGTCGTAGTAGCCGTAGCGGCTGTAGCCGCCGAACCCGGGCCGGGTGACGACCTGCTGGCGGCCGTCGTCGACTCCGTAGGCCAGCGAGACGATCAGCGAGGCCTGCTGCGGCGAGCTCGCCTCCCTGTAGCCCTGGGCGATCATGTGCCGGCGAACGAGATCGGCATAACGGGAGAATTCGAGACCGCCGCGATCGTCGGGATCGGCGGCCTGGATGACGAAGCTCTGCCCGGCCGGGGCCGGCATCGCCTGATAGCGGGAGACCTGGGTGGGAAGACCGGTCGCGCAGCCGCCGAGCGCGAGCAGGGCCGCCGGCGCGGCAAGGGTCAGCAACTTCTTGGCAAGAGACATGGAACGCATCCTCTTTGGAACGGGGCCTTAGCTGTAACTATATAGGAAACCGCGCCTTTCTACAAAGGGCGGCTGAATGGCGGGTTAAGGGCGGAAACGTCAGCCGACCTTCTTGCGGCGGAGCAGGATCAATATGTCGTCGCGGTTCATTGCGCCGATCGTCCAGGCGACGGCGAAATAGACGATTCCCCCCGCCGCGACGAGCGCTCCCATCGCCAGAACCTGGTCGACCTCGGAGCCGGCGAAGCGATCGGCGAGCGCTCGCTCGATCGCCCACAGCACGAAGCCCATCGCGGCCCCGGCGACAAGCTGCCGCACCAGCCGCGACGTGAGCCAGCCCGGAACACGGAAATGGCCGCGGCCATGCAGAAGGCCGGCAAGCAGCAACGCGTTCGCCCAGGCGCCGATCGCGGTCGAGAGGGGGAGGGCGACTATCCCCAGTCGGGGCACGAGGATGAAGTTGAGGCCGACGCTGCCAAGCAGCGTGGCAACGGCGACGAGCACCGGCGTCTTGATGTCCCGCCGCGCATAAAAGCCGGGCGACAGGATCTTGATGAGAACATAGGCCGGAAGACCAAGCACGAGCGTCGCGAGGACCGCTCCGGTGACGGCGGCATCCTCCGGGGTGAAGCGCCCGCCCTCGAAGATCACCAGCGCGATCGGCCGGGCGGCCACGGCGAGGGCGATTGCCGCCGGAAGGGTAAGAAGCATCCCGATCTCGATTGCCTGGGCCTGGACCTGGCCCGCCGCCGCTTCGTCAGACCTGCCGATCGCCCGGCTGATCGAAGGAAGGATCGCCACGCCGAGCGCGGAACCGATGAGGGCGAGCGGGAGCTGGTTCAGGCGGTCGGCCTGGCCGAGAATGAGCAGCGATCCCTCGGGAAGGCGGGTCGCGAAATAGATATAGAAGAACTGGCTGATATAATAAGTGCCGCCCGCCAGGGTGGCGGGCAGGACGAGCGTGAAGAGCTCGCGCACCCCGGGCGTAATCCGCGGCGCCCGGAACTTCAGCGGCACTCCGGCCCGCACCATGCTCGCCCAGGTGATTCCGAGTTGCGCCACTCCGCCCGCGAGGACCGACCAGCACATGGCCTGGACGGTCGGCCGTCCCCCTTGGGGCACGAGGATCAGGGCGATCACCAAAGCAATGTTGAGCAGGGCGGGCGCGAACGCGGCAGCGGCGAACCGTCCGACCGAGTTCAATACCCCGGACACCAGCGACAGCAGGCAGATGAAGACCAGATAGGGCATTGTGATCCGCGTCATCGTCACGGCGAACTCGGTCTTGCCCGCGTCGGCACTCCATTCGTCCGAAACGATGAGGCCGATGAAAAAAGGCATGAAAATCATGAAGATCGCGGTGATGACGAGGAGCAGCGGGAGGAAGACGGCCAGCACCTCCTCGGCGAAGCGCCGCGCCTCCGCATTGCCGCCGTCGTCCTTGAGCCTCTGGCTGAAGAGCGGGACGAAACCCGCCGAAAAGGCGCCCTCGCCGAACAGCCGTCGGAAAAGATTGGGGATCGTGAAGGCGAGAGTGAACACGTCGGCCGCCGCCGAGGCCCCGAGCACGCGCGCGACGACCATCTCGCGGACGAAGCCCAGGATACGGCTCACCATGGTGAGGCCGCCGATCGTGCCGGTCGCCTTCCACAGGTTCATTGCGCCGCCCCCGGGACCGGAAAGGTCAGGCCTGGCCGATCTCGCCGGAAGCCTGGCCGGCCAGCTCCTGCTCGGCCCGGGCGACGTAGAGCGCGTGGAAGTCTATCGGGTCGAGCATCAGCGGCGGGAAGCCGCCCTCCTGCACCGTCTGGGCGATGATGTGGCGCGCGAAGGGGAACAGGATTCGCGGCGCCTCGGCGAGCAGGAAGGCCTGGATGTCGGCGTCGTCGTCGACGTTGCGGATGCCGATCAGGCCGGCATACATGAGGTCGACTGCGAAGGCGGTCTGGCCGTCGGCGGTGGCGCTGACCTCGATCCGAAGCGCGACTTCGTAGATCTCGTCGTTCAGCTTGGTCGAGCCGATGTTGAAGTCGACCGAGATCTGCGGCTGGGTCTGCCACTGGTAGACGGCCGGCGAGTTCGGATTCTCGAACGACAGGTCCTTCACATATTGCGAGATGACTCC
>DATHBY010000504.1:0-2286 GCA_035295885.1 Allosphingosinicella sp. | reverse complement strand
CGAAGCGCCTATCTTGCCGCCATGCCGCTCCCCCGTCCCGCCTCCCCCCGCGCGCTCTGGGCCGACCTTCGCGCCTTCACCTCCGAGCGCCGGCCGCACCATTGGATCGCCGCCGCGCTCGCCGTCGCCATTCCGGCCGGGATCATAATCGTCTTCGTGATCGACGGCCGCACCAACATCATGCCGGGGCCGCAGCTCATCTACGTCGAGAGCTGGCCGGCCACCCGCACCGACGAGGAGATCAAGGCCCAGCAGAAGATCGACCAGGCGCGGCGCGACAAGGCCCTCAAGGAACGCCAGGAGATGTTCAAGAAGCATGACGAGCAGCTGGAGCGGCTCGGGCTTTGACTCCGGAGGAGCGCTGGATGGGCGCGGCCGTCGCGCTCGGCAAGCGCGGCCGCGGCAACACCGCTGCCAACCCCAATGTCGGCTGCGTGATCGTGAAGGACGAAATCGTCGCCGGCCGCGGCTGGACCCAGCCCGGCGGCCGCCCGCACGCGGAGGCGATGGCGCTCGCCGAAGCGGGCGAGTCGGCGCTCGGCGCCACCGTCTATGTCACTCTTGAACCCTGTTGCCACCGCAGCGAACGCGGCCCCGCCTGCGCCGACCTGCTGGCGCAGGCCGGAGTGGCGCGGGTCGTCGCCGCACTCGAAGACCCCGACGCGCGCATCGCGGGCGGCGGCTTCGCGCGGCTGCGCTCGGCCGGAATCGAGGTGGAGACCGGTCCGGGCTCGGAGGAGGCCGCCCGGTCGATGGCGGGCTTCCTGACGAGGGTGCGGCTGGGCCGGCCGTTCATCACCCTGAAGCTCGCCATGTCGCTAGACGGCAAGATCGCCCTGCCCTCGGGCGAGAGCCGCTGGATCACCGGCGAGGACGCGCGCGCCCACGTCCATCTCGAGCGGGCGCGCTCCGACATGATCCTGGTCGGCCGCGGCACGTTCGAGCGGGACCGGCCGAAGCTCGACGTCCGGCTGCCGGGGCTGGAGGAGCGCTCGCCCCGCCGCGCGCTTCTGACCCGGGGGGAGGCGGTGGACGGCTGGACCCGGCTGGGCGCCCCCGAGGAGGTTTTCAGGCTCGGCGACGTCAACGACCTGCTGGTCGAGGGCGGCTCCGCCACTGCTTCGGCCTTCCTCGGCGCCGACCTCGTGGATCGCATGCTGATCTACCGGGCGCCGATCCTGATCGGCGACGGCAAGTCGTCGGTCGGTTACATAGGGCTGACCGACCTCGCCGACGCTCACCGGCGCTGGGCCCTGACCGACAGCCGGATGCTTGGCATCGACCGGCTCGAAGTCTACGAGCGCGACAGGTAACGCCCCCGAACGTCCTTCGATACGTCCTTCGATACTCCGGTTCGTCAAGCTCACCGGCTACTCAGGATGAGCGGAGGGGGGTAGAATCCAACCGCTCATCCTGAGTAGGGAACTGAGCGAAGGCGAAGGCCCGTATCGAAGGACGGACATTGTTCACGGGAATCATCACAGACGTCGGCCGGGTCGTCGCGGCGGAGGAGCGGGGCGACCTGCGCCTCAGGATCGCGTGCGGCTACGACATGGCGAGCGTCGACCTGGGGGCCTCGATCGCCTGCTCGGGCGTGTGCCTGACGGTGGTCGACAAGGGCGAGGACTGGTTCGCGGTTGACGTCTCGGCCGAGACCAGGAGCCGGAGCGCGCCGGATCTGTGGCGGGAGGGAGCCCGGCTCAACCTCGAGCGGTCGCTCAGGCTCGGCGACGAGCTCGGCGGCCATATCGTCACCGGCCATATCGACGCGGTCGGCGAGGTTGAGGGCGCGGTCGAAGTCGGCGGCTCGGTACGGCTGACAGTGATCGCCCCGGCCGAGCTCGAAGGCTATATCGCGCCCAAGGGCTCGATCGCCCTCGACGGAGTGTCGCTCACCGTCAACGAGGCCGAGCCGGTGTCCGACGGGGTCCGCTTCGCTCTCAACATCATCCCGCACACGGCCGGGCAGACCAGCTTCGCCGACGTCGCGCCCGGGCGGAGGGTGAATATCGAGATCGACATCCTCGCCCGCTATATCGGCCGGATGCTCGAGCTGAGGCGCTAGATGGAGCGCGGCTTCCTCTCCTCGCCCGAGGAGCTGATCGACGAGGCCCGCAACGGCCGCATGTTCATCCTCGTCGACGACGAGGACAGGGAGAACGAGGGCGACCTCGTCATCCCGGCCCAGATGGCGACTCCGGACGCGATCAACTTCATGGCCAAGCACGGCCGCGGCCTGATCTGCCTCGCCCTGACCAAACAGCGGGTCGGCCAGCTCGGCCTCGA
>DATHBY010000503.1:0-2667 GCA_035295885.1 Allosphingosinicella sp. | reverse complement strand
CCCCAACCCCTCCCCTGAAGGGGACGGGCTAGGAAAAGAAACCATGCCCCTGCACTTCGAACTGGTCACGCCCGAGAAGCTGGTCCGATCCGAGGAGGTCCACATGGTGGTCGTCCCCGGCAGCGAGGGCGAGTTCGGCGTGCTTGAGGGCCACGCGCCCTTCATGTCCACCCTGAGGAACGGCGACATCGCCGTCTATCGAAGCGGCTTCGGAGACACGCCGGAGAAGATCGCCGTCGAGGGCGGCTTCGCCGAGGTGAGCGAGCGTGGGCTGACGGTGCTTGCCGAGAGGGCCGACGTTCCCGCCTAGTCGCGAACCCGCCGGTAGTGCCAGGTCTGCGGCTTTGCGCCGCCGGGACCGGTGATCGTCGCGATCAGCGTCTTGCCTTGCCGCCGGTAGGAGATGCGGGTGGGATAATCGTGCTTCGGATTTTCGAAGCTAACCGACCTGGGGCCCCGCTCCACGAGCCGGAAGGGCACCGGCGCCTGCCCTTGCGGCGAGCCCCAGAATGTGACGCCCTGGATGCGCATATATTCGAAGCTCTTCACCTCCCGGCCTTTGCCGGCGAGACCGGTGCCAAGCATCATGTCTCCCCTGGGCCGGGTCCAATATTCCTCCGCCCAGGCGGCCTCCGGCCCTGTGTGAAGCCAATGTCCGCTGAGCCAGCGAAGGTCCGGCGCCGGCGGCAAGGTGGTCGAAAAGCCGGTCGACGCGGCCATTGCCAGCACCGCCGCAAGAGCCTTTCCCATTCTCGCCACTCCTAGCTAGGCGCCTCGCCCAGGTCCCTGAGCCGTTGCGCCCGCCACAATAGCAGACCGCCGGCTATAATGAGAGCGGCGCCGCCGAACGTGGCCGCGTCGGCCGAGTCCCCGAACCAGAGCCAGCCCAGTCCCGCGGCGACGAGCAGCTGCACATAGGTCATCGGAGCGACCACCGACGCGCTCGCTCGGGCGACGGCGGCGAAGATGAGCGTGTGGCCCAGGGTCGCGAACAGGGCGACCCCGAGGCATTTAGCGACCACTTCCGCACTGGGCCAGCCGATCCGGTGGCCGGCGAAATGAAAGGCCGCCGCGGCGGCCACGAGCAGGGGCGCTGCGATCGCGGCGAGGAGGAACTGCATCACCATCACCGGAGCCGCGCCGGCGGTCATCCGGTTGAGCATCATCAGCCACGACATTCCGAAGGCCGCGCCGACCGGGAAGAAGGCGGCCAATCCGATCTCCGCCACATTCGGCCGAAGCACGACCAGCACACCCGTGAAGGCGAGCAGGGTGGCGATCCAGGTGGTGCGATGGGTGCGCTCGCCTAGCACCAGCGGAGCGAGCAGGGCGGTGAGGATCGGGCTGGTGAACTGGATCGCGGTGGCGTCGGCGAGCGGCATCGCCATCACGCCCAGGAAGAAGCAGAGCGTTGCCAGGGCCACCGCCGCGCCCCGGCCGAGCTGAAGCCCGGGGCGGGGCAGGACGAAGCCGGAGCGGCCGTGGGCGAGCGCCACGTAGCAGGCGAGGCCGGCGGCGCCGAAGCAGTAGCGCAGCGCCGACACCGCGGGGGCCGGCCACTCGCCCGCCATCGACTTCACCAGCGCGTCGCCGACCGAAAGCGAGCAGAAGCCGGCCAGGGCGATGGGGAGGGCGAAGCGGGCTCGGGCGGGCTGCACCGGCGGGCCATCGGGGGCGGTTAGGCAATTGTCAAAGTTTCCGCCTTATTCACCAGTCCAAGCGGCATAGCTTCACCGGTGAGGATCTGAGCGCAATGAGTGCTTTTGGACGGCGACCAGGAAATGGCGGCACGGGCGGCGGGCGCCCAAGCTTCGGGGTCGCGAGGCCGATGAAGGGTCTCGGCGGCGCCGCGGCCGCGCCTGCAGTGCCCGAGGGCGGCGACCAGTTCCCGCCGTTCGACACGATCAGCTATTCGGACGCCGACACCGAAAACTTCAATCCGCCCCCCGCCTCCGGTCTCGGCGACCGCAATGCCGACGCCATGTCGAGGCTGGCCGACCGCCAGGCCGCCTCCGCGGAAGCTCCGAGCAGCAAGACCGAGGGCTTCGAAGCCTCGATCCACCGGATCAAGGAGCAGGTGCTCCCGCGCCTGCTCGAGCGGGTCGACCCGGAAGCGGCGGCGACGCTCAGCAAGGACGAGCTCGCCGAGGAGTTCCGGCCGATCATCGGCGAGGTGCTCGCCGAATTGAAGATCAACCTGAACCGCCGCGAGCAGTTCGCTCTCGAGAAGGTGCTGGTCGACGAGCTTCTCGGCCTCGGGCCGCTGGAGGAACTGCTCTCCGACCCGAACATCTCCGACATCATGGTCAACGGTCCGAACCAGACCTTCATCGAGCGCAAGGGCAAGCTCGAGATCGCCCAGATCCAGTTCCGGGACGAGGAGCATCTGTTCCAGATCGCCCAGCGAATCGTCAACAAGGTCGGCCGCCGCGTCGACCAGACGACCCCGCTCGCCGACGCCCGGCTCCAGGACGGAAGCCGCGTCAACGTCATCATCCCGCCGCTCAGCCTTCGCGGCACCGCCATCTCGATCCGCAAATTCTCCGAGAAGCCGATCACCGTCGACATGATGAAAGGCTTCGGCTCGATGTCGGACAAGATGGCGACGGTCCTGAAGATCGCCGGAGCCAGCCGCTTCAACATCATCATCTCGGGCGGCACCGGCTC
>DATHBY010000502.1:0-6180 GCA_035295885.1 Allosphingosinicella sp. | reverse complement strand
CCGACATAATGCGAGCGGATGATCCCCAGCTCGAACGGGATCCCGCTCTCCTGGGCATAGCCGATCGCCGCGGGCACCCCGCTGTCCGGCACCGGCACGACATAATCGGCCTCGACCGGATTCTCCCGCGCCAGCTGGGCGCCGATCGACTTGCGGACCTGGTAGACCGAGGCGCCGTCGAGGACGCTGTCGGGCCTCGAGAAATAGATATGCTCGAAGATGCAGGGGCGGGGGCGGACGTCCTGGAACGGCCGGTGCGAGCGCACGCCCTGCGACGACACGATGACGATCTCGCCGGGCTCGACGGTCCGGATGTAGGTGGCGCCGACGACGTCGAGGGCGACGGTCTCGGAAGCGAAGATGTAGGAATCGCCGAGCCGGCCCATCACCAGCGGCCTCACCCCGAGCGGGTCGCGGCAGGCGATCATGCCCTCGCTGGTCAGGCAGATGAGCGAATAGGCGCCCTCGACCTGCTTCATCGCGTCGATCAGCCGGTCGAGCAGGGTCCGGTAGGTGGAGGTGGCGACGAGGTGGATGATGACCTCGGTGTCGGAGGTCGACTGGAAGATCGAGCCTCGGCGGTTGAGGTCGCGCCTGAGCCGGATCGAATTCGAGATGTTGCCGTTATGGGCGACCGCGAAGCCGCCCGAGGCGAGCTCGGCGAACAGGGGCTGGACGTTGCGCAGGGCCGTCTCGCCGGTGGTCGAGTAGCGGACATGGCCGATCGCGGCGGGGCCGGCGAGGCGGCGGATCACCTCGGCCGTGTCGAAATTGCCGGCGACATGGCCCATCGCCCGGTGGGAATGGAAATTGCGGCCGTCGAAGCTGGTGATCCCGGCCGCTTCCTGGCCGCGATGCTGGAGCGCGTGGAGACCGAGCGCGACCACTGCGGAAGCGCTCTCCGAGCCCCATATGCCGAAGACCCCGCATTCCTCGCGGAGCTTGTCGTCGTCGAAGGGATGCGTGGTCAGCATGTCGAAAACGCCCGCTCGCTCGTCTGATCTGCCCCAGGGTCATATAGGTTGCGAACCAGCCTTTGTCGCCCCGCCCGGCTTAAATTGATGTGGATAATGGAACGGCTTGCCCCGTCGCGAATCTTGGCAGGAGGAAGCCCATGAAGAAGATTCTCCTCATCCTTCTGTTCCTGGCCGGTTGCGGCCGCGACGACGATCCCGCAGGCAACCGCGCCGCGCCCGATTCGGGGGGGCCCGCCCCCGCCGACGGACCTGCGCCGGCGGAGAAAGCCGCCGCTGCCCGGCTGACCGGACTCTACGAAGGCGGGGCCGGGGCTCAGAAGAACCAATTGTGCATCGTCGAGAAGGGCCGGGAGGCCCAGTTCGGGCTGCTCGTGTGGGGCGGCAACCTGCATAGCTGCTCCGGTGCCGGCCGCGCGATACTCGAGGGCGAGCGGCTGACCCTGAAGATGACCGGTGACGAGACCTGCGCGATCCAGGCGACTCTGAAGGACGGCAAAGTCACGCTTCCGGCGACGGTGCCGACCGGTTGCGCTTATTATTGCGGGGCCCGAGCCAGCCTGGGCGGCGCCAGCTTCACCCGAAGCGGCACCAGCGAGGCCGACGCGAAGAAGGCGAAGGACATAGCGGGCGACCCGCTCTGCGATTAGGGCCATTCTTGACGTTGACGTGAACGTAACCTACCGCCGCGCCATGCCCAACGCCCTTCATTCGGACTTCGACGCGCCCGAATCCGGCGGCAAGTCCTACACGATCAGCGACCTTTGCGAGGAGTTCCGGGTCACCCCCAGGGCGCTTCGCTTCTACGAGGACGAGGGGCTGATCTCGCCCCGCCGCCACGGCCTGTCGCGGGTCTATGGCTGGCGCGACCGGGCCCGGCTGGCCTGGATATTGCGCGGCAAGAGGGTCGGCTTCAGCCTCGCCGAGATCCGCGAGATGATCGACCTCTACGATCTCGGCGACGGCCGGGCCTCGCAACGCCGGGTGACGCTCGAGAAATGCCGCGGCCGGATCGACCTCCTGGCCAAGCAGCGAGCCGACATCGACGCCACCATCGCCGAGCTCGAGCGCTTCATCGCCATGGTCGAAGCGGCGGACGCGGCGGGGAATTAGGGGAATGGGTGTTCGTCATTTCCTATCTTCGTCATGCCGGACTTGATCCGGCATCCACCTTCTTCGACGGCAGTGGCTGGAGAAAGGTGGACCCCCGATCATCCCGGACTTGATCCGGGACCGCGGTGACGATTCAACTCAACTGTCGAAGCTTCAGAGGTAACCCATGCCCAGCTACACCGCCCCCGTCCGCGAGACCCGCTACGTCCTGGAAGAGGTGCTCGGAATCGATCGCTATTCGAACCTTCCCGGCTTCGAGAATGCGACTCCCGACATGATCGAGGCGATCCTGACCGAGGGCGGGCGTTTCGCTTCGGAGGTGCTGGCGCCGCTCAACCGGATCGGCGACGAGCATGGTTGCGTCCGTCACGACGACGGAAGCGTCTCGACCCCTCCGGGCTTCAAGGACGCGTGGGACCAGTTCACAGCCGGCGGCTGGACGACGCTCTCCGCCCCGGAGGAATTCGGAGGCCAGGGGCTTCCGCAGACGGTCGGAACCGCGGTCACCGAATATCTCCTCTCCGCCAACCAGGCGTTCGAAATGTATCACGGCCTCACCGCCGGAGCGATCGCCTCGATCCTCACCAAAGGGTCGGACGAGCAGAAGGCGAAATATCTTCCCAACATGGTCGCCGGCAAATGGACCGGGACGATGAACCTGACCGAGCCGCATTGCGGCACCGACCTTGGACTGCTTCGAACCAGGGCCGAGCCGCAGGCGGACGGAAGCTACCGAATCTCCGGCACCAAGATATTCATCTCGTCGGGCGAGCACGACCTCAGCGAGAACATCATCCACCTCGTCCTGGCCAAGATCACGGGCGCGCCCGACAACGTCAAAGGCATTTCCCTGTTCATCGTGCCCAAGTTCCTCGTCAACGACGACGGCAGCCTCGGCGAGCGCAACGGCGTCGCCTGCGGCTCGATCGAGGAGAAAATGGGGATCCACGGCAACTCGACCTGCCTGCTCAATTATGACGGAGCGACCGGCTACCTCGTCGGCGAGCCCGAGAAGGGGCTGGCGGCGATGTTCATCATGATGAACGCGGCCCGGCTCGGAGTCGGCCTTCAGGGCCTGGCGCAGGGCGAGGTCGCCTATCAGAACGCCGTCGCCTATGCGAAGGATCGTCGCCAGGGCCGAGCCCTCGTTCCCGGCGCCCGCGATCCGGAGGCAAAGGCCGATGCGATCATCGTCCACCCCGACGTGCGCCGGATGCTGATGGAGATGAAGGCGTTCAACGAAGCGGCCCGGGCGCTCGTCCTTTGGGGCGCCCTCCAGGTCGACATCTCGCGCCGCGCCCAGACCGAGGAGGAGCGCGAGGCGGCTTCCGATCTGCTCGGGCTGCTGACCCCGGTCATCAAGGGCTATATGACCGACCAGGGCTTCAAGGTCGCAGTCGACGCCCAGCAGATCCACGGCGGCCACGGCTATATCCGCGAATGGGGAATGGAGCAGTTCGTCCGCGACGCCCGAATCGCCCAGATTTACGAAGGCACCAACGGCATCCAGGCGCTCGACCTGGTCGGCCGCAAATTGGGCGCCAACGGCGGCCGCGCCATCCAGGCCTTCCTCAAGCTCCTCGCGGAGGAGATCGCCGACGCGAAGGGCGGGGAAGGCGAGGCCGCCGAAGTGGCGGCCGCCCTGGAGAAAGGCGTCGCCGACCTCCAGACCGCGACGATGTGGCTGATGCAGAACGGCCTCGCCAACCCCAACCACGCCGGCGCCGCCGCCTATCCCTACATGACCCTGACCGGAATCGTCTGCCTCGGCCTGATGTGGCTGCGAATGGCCAGGGCGAGCACCGGCGCGTTGGCGAGCGGCGCTGAGGACAAGGCCTTCCACGAAGCCAAGCTCGTAACCGCCCGCTTCTTCGCCCAGCGCATGATGCCGGAGACGGGCGCGCTGAGGCGCCAGATCGAGGCGGGGTCGGATACCCTGATGGCGCTTCCGGCGGAGGCTTTCTAGGCTGGTCATCTCCTCCTCCCCTCCCTTTCAGGGAGGGGAGGCGCAGCCTCAATCTGGGGCTTCTGCTTGCGGCGGTCTGGCTTGTCGTCGACTGAGACCGAAGCGCCGCGAGTCGCGCCCGCCTCTCCTCCAGCGTCATCGCAAGCGCCCAGGTCCAGGCCTTGCCTACAGTGTATGTTCATGCTATGTTCTAATTGCGTCAAGCTGGTTCTTTGAAATGTGGGGAAAATGCGAGCAGCGGACAGTCGGAGCCGCGACGCTTGGGAGGATTGCGCACGCGCTTTCCGCAAGGGCCGCTTCGGAAGGGAGGCATTCGTCATGCCGGACTTGATCCGGCATCCACCTTCTTCCTCCACCGGATTGAGAAAAAGGTGGACCCGGATCAGGTCCGGGGTGACGATTCTGCTTCGGCAGGACAAAGTCTGGGCGTGAACGTCGCGCTTCGCGTGCTGCCGCCTCCGGCCCTGCGAAGCGCAAAAAATCCCTTCTTTTCTGCGTAGCGCCTTTGCGCTTTCTCAAACCAGGGTGGCGAAGCCTTCGAGGAGTGGGCGGGAGCGCTCGACCGGGTGCGACGCCTCGGCCGGCGCATCCGGCGCCCATCATTCCGCATCGCGGCGAGTCGCGTCCAAGTCGTCCACTTCGTCCGATTCCGGACACCGGGGCGCGCCTAACCCGCCTTTTTGCGAATCATCCCCGATTCCGCTTCGTCCCGCGTCATCACCACGCCCTCGAAATTGGCGATCGGGCCGGGGCGGCTGATCCAATAGCCCTGGACCTGGTCGCAGCCTTCGGCGCGCAGCGCCTCGAGCTGGGCTTCGGTCTCGACGCCTTCCGCGACCACCGGCATTCCAAGGCCCCGGCCGAGGCCGATCACCGAGCGGATGATGGCGCGCGCCTGCGGGTTGTCGATCATGTCTCGGATGAAGCTCTGGTCGATCTTGACCTTGTCGAAGGGGAACATCCGGAAATAGCTCAGGGACGAATAGCCGGTTCCGAAATCGTCCATCGAGATCTGGACTCCGAGCGCCTTCAGCCGCTCGAGGATGAGGATCGCCTTGCCCGAATCCTTGATCAGCAGCCCCTCGGTGATCTCGAGCTCGAGCCGCGACGGGTCGAGCCCGGTCTCGGCGAGCACCGCCTCGACCTCGGCGGCGAGGTCGCCCTGGGTGAACTGCGCCGGCGACAGGTTGACCGAGAGCTTGAGGGGCGGAGTCCAGCGCGCGGCCTCGGCGCAGGCCTCGCGAAGCACCCATTGGCCGAGCTTGAGGATCAGTCCGCTCTCCTCGGCGAGCGGGATGAAGGCCGCCGGGCCGATCTCGCCGAGCTGGCCGTGGGTCCAGCGCAGCAGGGCCTCGAAGCCGAGGATCGTGCCGCTCCCGAGGTCGGCGAGCGGCTGGTAGTGGACGCAGAGCTCGCCGCGGCCGATCGCCTGCCTCAGATCCGACTCGAGCTGGCGGCGCCGCCGAAGCGCCTCGTCCATCGCGGCCTCGTAGAAGCGGGCTGTGCCGCGGCCCTCCGCCTTGGCCCGGTAGAGGGCCATGTCGGCGTTCTTGATCAGGGTTTCCGGATCCGCGGCGTCCGCGGGGAAGAGGGCGACTCCGACGCTGGCGCTGATCCGCACGGTGTCCTGCCCCAGCGCGAACGGCTCGGCGAGGGCCTCGAGCACCCGCTGGGCGAGGAGCCCCGCGTGGTCCGGCTGCTGCCCGCCCGCCTGGACGACCGCGAACTCGTCGCCGCCGAGGCGAGCGACCAGCTCGTGGCCGCGCACCGCCGCCCGGAGCCGCTGCGCCGCCGCGACCAGCAAGGCATCGCCCGCCGGGTGGCCGTATATGTCGTTGACCGCCTTGAAGCCGTCCAGGTCGACGCACAGGACGGCGACGTGATCGGCGGATTCGTCCGCCCTGGCGACGGTGCCGGCGAGATGGTCGCCGAAGACGGAGCGGTTGGGGAGGCCGGTCAGCGAATCGTGGAAGGCGAGATGGGCGATCCGCTCCGCCGCCTCCTTGCGCTCGGAGATGTCGCGAACCGCGAGGATTCGAAGCTCGGCGCCGCGCCAGGCGAGCGGTCGAAGCAGCAATTCGACCTCGCGGCTCTCGCCGTCGGCGCGAAGCAGCCGGCATTCGGCCG
>DATHBY010000501.1:0-6368 GCA_035295885.1 Allosphingosinicella sp. | reverse complement strand
CCACCGGGATCGAGAAAAAGGTGGACCCCGGATCAAGTCCGGGGTGACGATTCGGCTTCGGCAGGACAAAGCCTAGCTTTCCCCCTCTCCCGCGAAAAACGGGAGAGGAAGGATATTGCCTAGACTTTGTCCTATTGTGATGGAAGCGAGGCATTCGTCATGCCGGACTTGATCCGGCATCCACCTTCTTGCTCCACCGGGATCGAGAAAAAGGTGGACCCCGGATCAAGTCCGGGGTGACGATTCTGCTTCGGCAGGACAAAGTCTGGCCGTCACCCTGGACTTGATCCGGGGTCCATGAAACACTGACGTGGCAAGCAGAAACTCCGACCGAGTTCATGGATGCCGGATCAAGTCCGGCATGACGAGGTAGCGACGACCGGCCTTTCTCAATTCCCCATCACCCATCCCGAAGCGCGGCTGAACCTTCTCACAACGCCGGGAGCTCAATGGCGGTGCTTTTTCGGCCTGGTCAGGCTCTCATGGACGAAGGCGACGAACTGGTCGGGCTTGATAAAGCCCTCGGCCATCCCGTAGCGGGCCGCCGGCTTGGTCGCCTGGATCTGGGCAAGGGTTCGCCTGGCCCGGATTCCGGCGGCGACCCTGGCGCGCACGTCGACGAGCATGGCGCGATAGGCGGCCAGCTCGGCGCGCGAGGCCACCGGGCCGTGGCCGGGAATGATCCGGGTCCCGGGGTTGGCAAGGGCCAGGCCCCTGTCCACCGCGGCGATCAGCCCGTCGATGGAGCCGCCCGAGCTGAGGTCGATGAACGGCAGCGAGAATTTGTGGAAGAAGGTGTCGCCCATGTGGAGGACGTTGGCCTTCTGCCAGTGGACCAGCGAATCGCCGTCGGTATGGGCGGCGGCGACGTGGACGATCCGGAGGGTGTCGCCGTTGAGGTGGAGGGTGACTCCGTCCTCGAAGGTGACGACCGGCAGGGCGTCCTTCGGCGAGGCGGGCACCCGGCTGTTCAGGGCGGCGATGAACTGCTCGCTGGACATCCGGGTGCGGACGTTGCTGTGGGCCACGATCACCGCCCCGCGCCTGCCCATCGCCTCGTTGCCGCCGGTATGGTCGAAGTGCCAGTGGGTATTGACGACGAAACGCACCGGATCCGGATCGACGGTGGCGATCGCCGCGAGGATCCTGTCGGTGAGCGGGGCGAATTGATCGTCGACGATGATGTTTCCGTCCGCCCCGTAGGAGAGGCCGATATTGCCGCCGGCGCCGAACAGGACGGCGACTCCGGGAGCGATCCTCTCGACCTTGATCTCGACGGCGGAGAGGTCCTGCTGCGCCGAGGCCGGCACGGCGAGGAGGACGAGGCTGGCGATGGCGACAAGGCTTCGGCGCATGATTTTCCCCCTTTGATGACGACTTAATCCCGCGCCCACCGCTCCGGATAGCGGCGCCGCTGCGGCCCGGCCGTCGGCCCTTTCACACGCGGCCATTCGTCCGTCCACTCGATCCGGTCGATCAGCATGATCCGCCGGGTGTTGACCTCGTCGGCCGGCTTGGTGCGCGGCCGGTCCGCGTCGACGGCGTGGTAGACGATCCAGCTCTCGCCATATTCGTCCTCGATCACGCTGTTGTGGCCCGGGCCGTGCCATTTGCCCTTCTGCTCGAGCAGGGTGCCCGGCTGAAGCTCGAAAGGTCCGGTGGCGCTTCGCGACCGCGCCACCATCGTCGCATAGTGCATGTTTTTGCCGCAGCAATTGTCGCCCGAATAGAAGAGGTAATAATAGCCGCCGCGAAGAACGACCCAGGCGCCTTCGACGAGGTTGCGATAGGGGGTGTTCTTGTCGGCGTGCACGAGGTCGATCGGCTTGCTTCCGGCGGCGAAGGACATCCGGTCCGGCGCCAGCTCGCGCACCTTGATCGGGCCGAAGCCGGAGCCCCAGTAGAGCAGACGGGCGCCGGTCGCGGGATCGTCGTAGGACATCGGGTCGATGTTGACGAAGCCGGGACCGCATTCGAGGGGCCGGCCCATGTCGGTGAAGGGGCCCTCGGGACGCTCCGCCGTGGCGACCGCGAGGCACAGCCCCTTCTCCTTGTCCTCGATCGCGGCATCCGGCTTGGCCGAATAATAGAGATAATAGCGGCCGCGATGCCAGGCGACGTGGGGGGCCCAGAAATCCTGGGTCTTGCTCGCCCAGCCGGGCTTGGAAGGAAGCGCGTCGCCGAGATGCTCCCAGGCGACGAGGTCGCGGGAGCGGGCGACCTGCAGGTTGATCATCCTGCCGTCGCGCTCGGTCTGGGTGGCGTAGGCGTAATAGAAGCCGTCGGGCGCCTGGAGCACGGCGGGGTCGGGGAAGTCGGCGTCCAGAACCGGGTTGGCGAAGGTGGCTGGGGTGCTGCCGGGCGCGGTGGCGCAGGAGGCGGCGGCGAGGGCGAGGAGCGGGAGCAGCATGCGCATGCCCGGAGCATAACCGGTGTGAGGCGAGGATGCGCCCCCTTTTCCTCCCCTCCGCGTCGGCGATGCGGATCAATTCAGCTCGAGAACCGGACCACCGCCGTCGGCACGGTCTTGCTGGCCGGAGTCACCCTCCAAACCACCTTGCGTCCCGGCCCCGGCGCCATCCCCTCCTCGTTATTGTGCATGACGAGCTCGGCATCGGTGGTGACGGTGAAAGTGCCGTCGCGCTCCTTCTCCTGATCGTCCGGCCTGGCGGCGCTGCCCATGCCCTCGTCTGGGTCGCCGAAGGCGATCGCCTTGATCCGAGCGGTGCGGTCCTTGCGGACCTCGACCGCGATCCAGGGAATGATCGACTTGGCATCGAGATTGACGGGGTAGACGAAACTCCGGTCGAGTCTCCCCGTGATCGAATAATCGACCCGGAACCGGTTCTTGCCGAGATATTCGGCCGAGCGGTAGCCGGCTTCCTTCGACAGCGCCTCGGCGATGGCCCTGCCCTCCGCGATCGCCTGGGCGGTCTCGGCAGCGGGCTTGGCGGGCGCCGCCGGCGCGGCGGCATTGCCCTCGCCGGAAGTCCCGCCCTCGCTCATTCCGGCCAGGCCTTCCTGCATCCCCTGCTGCATCGCCGATGCCGGATCGAGGAGGATGACCTCGCCGGCATAGGTGAAGGTGAAGCCGCGATCCTTGGCGATGTGGAGCGTGGAGACGAACTTGCCCGGGCTGAGGACGCAGGACGAAAGCACGAGCGCGGCCGCGGCCACGAACGCCAGGCGCATGAACGGCATGATATTACCCCCCGTTTGTCGCCACCGCATATAGCGCGACCGCGGCGGCGTTGGAAACGTTGAGGCTCTCCATCCGGCCGCTGATCGGCAGCCGGGCCAGAGCGTCGCAATGCGCCTGCGTATTCTGCCGCATCCCCTCACCTTCCGCGCCGAGCACCAGCGCCACCCGCCCCGGGCCGACCGCCTCGGCGAGGGTCATGGCCGCATCCCCGGCAAGGCCGATCCGCCAGAAGCCGGCCTCGGCCATCTCGTCGAGCGCCCGGGCGAGGTTGACCACCCGCACCCACGGAACCGTCTCCAGAGCCCCGCTCGCCGCCTTGGCCAGAGCCCCCGATTCGGGCGGGGCGTGCCGATCCTGGGTCACCAGCGCCAGAGCGTCGAAGGCCGCCGCCGAGCGCAGTATGGCTCCGACATTGTGCGGATCCGTGACCTGGTCGAGGACCAGCAAAGGCCGCCGCTCCGGAGCCTCCTGGAGCACGTCCGCGAGCAGCAGGTCGGGCAGCCGCTCGACCTCGGCGACCAGCCCCTGGTGCGGCGCGTCCCTGGGGACGAGCCGGCCGAGATCGGCGACGTCGGCGAAGGTGAACGGCACGTCCTTCGGAAGCTCGACCTCCGCAGCCGACTCGCGGGTCGCCCATATCCGAACCACCTCGCGTTTCGGATTGGCGAGCGCGGCCGCGACCGCGTGGCGGCCCCAGAAACGCGGGCGGTTCTCGGCCTTGGAGGCGGTACGGGCTTTGCGGCGCATGAGCCGGTCCATGGCGGCAGGCGCGGCGGCTGGCAAGCGAGCGCGGTGGCGGCGCTCGAAGCGCCCCTTTCGGGGCTCAATCCGGCTTCGCACGGATTAATCCATGTTTATCCCCGTTATCCCCGTTATCCACAGGCCGAGTCCCCGATTCAGCGCTTGGCGCGACTCGGGCCGGAGTGCCAATGTCCTTCTTGTGGCAGGGCGCGGTCTTCCGGAAACGGACAGACGCTCCCAGCTGCGGCCCCGCGGAGAGCGGCGGAAGTCTTCGGACGGAAGCCGATCGAAGCGAGGTCCCGGGCAACCGGAAGGAAGAAGCGCGAGGCGGCGGCGCAAGCCAAAGCCGAACCCACTTTCCTTCAAGGGTCCGGCGAAACCGGAAGCCCCCGGGCGGAAGGTTTCGCGAAAGGACACCGCGAAGCTTCGCTTCTCGGACGTCCGATAGGGAACCGGATTTCGAGGCCGCAAGGCTGAGAAGGAAGGAACCCGCCAGGGAACCGAAGCCGGCCGCAAGGCTGGGCGCGGAACCCGCAGGAACCGGAACCGGATCAGCAATGATCCTGCGAAGGAACCTGAGGGACCGACCGGGGCCGCAAGGCCTCGGCCGGAACCTCCCTGGGAAAGCGAGCCGGGCCTTCGGGCCAGACGAACGGACCTGGGGACAGTGGAGGCCGGCAGCAATGCCGGCCTCCATTTCGTTTTGAGGCATGGCGGATCGTTCCTCCCGTTCGCCGGTTCCCTGCACCCTGCCCTCGCCTCCGCGAACGGCCCCGCGCGCCGCCTGTTCCTTTACGGAGCGGCGGAGCCGATCACCGAGCGAAGCAGGACCCGGGCAACCCGCTCGTTGCCGCCGGCCGGCAAGGCGGCAACGGCCTCGTGCATGGCGGCGGCGCCGCGACACAGATGATCCGGGCTCGACTTGGCGCGCAGGCCCCGATCGGTCAGCATCTCCCACACCGGAACGTCGGGCTCGATCTTCCGGACCGCGGCCAGCCAGGCCTGGAAATCCCGTTCGGTCGGCAAAGGCGCGGCGCGTGCGGTGCCGGAGCCCGCTTTGGCCGCTTCGACCAGGGCGGCGCCATATTCGTCGAGCCCGGCCGGAGCGGCGCCGGCCAGCGCCTCTTTGCTGAAGAACCCGCGGTCGCCCACCGTGGCGCAGAGCCGCACGTCCTGCCGGCCGAGCGCGCGCAGCATCGCACCCTGCCGGGCTTCGATCGCCAGCAGCGAGGAGCCGGGCGCGGCCAGGATGGCGGCTACGCGATTGCGCAGGAAGCGGTCGATCCCGGCATAAGCGAGCCGCCGCGCCTCCTCCGGGGCCTTGCCGGCGAGAGTCGCGGCGAGGGCCTGATGGTCGAGCGGAAAATCGCGCCGCATCGCCTCGAGCGTGCGGGTGGGCGGACCGGCAGGGGTCTGGGCGGAGGCAGGCGCGAAGCCGGCCAGGAGGATCAGCAGGGCGGCGAGGATACGCATCGACAAGGGCTTTCGTGATGATCTCGCTTCCGACTAGCGCAATGGCGGCGGGAGACAAGCGGGGGTTAATCGACCACGATCCGCCCGGACATTCCCAAGGTCTTGTGAAAGGCGTGGCTGCACTTGAGCGGATAGGTCCCGGCCTTCGGAACCAGAGCGATCTCGACGCTCTGGCGCCCGCGCAGTTCTATCCGGCCCTTCCCGACCCTGCCCCGGTCGCGGGGCCGGACCTGCGCCGCGGCGAAGAAGGCGGGCGCGGTGAAATCATGGCCTCCCGAACCGGTATTGACGAGGTGCAGGACGACCGGGCGGCCCGCCCGCAGGCGCAGCGTGGACGGAGTGAAGTCGAAGCTGGACAATCTGACCTCGACCCGCTGGGCACGGGTCCAGTCCGGCGCCTGGGCCGCGGCGGCGGCGGGCAGAGCGAATATGGCGAGGGCAAAGCGGTGCAGGCGAGTCATCGCAGGCTCCTCTCCCGTGGAGCGGTTCCCCCGTGCCGACGATCATAGCACCGCCCTCGGGGGCAGGCTATTCAGCCTTCGACGACGATCTGCGTGCGCAGCGAGTTGGCGATGAAGCAGCGCTCGTGCGCCTCGTCGTGGAGCCGGGAGAGGGCGTCCGCGGCCGGCGCTACCCCTGCAAACTCGATCCGGGGCCGAAGCAGGATCCGGGTCACCGCCATCCGCCCCCGCTCGTCCTTGCCCATCGTCCCGAGCGCTTCGTCCCGATAGGCGACGACGTCGAGCCCGGCATCGCGCGCGAGATGGAGGAACCAGAGCATGTGGCAGGAGGAGACGGAGGCGACCAGGGCCTCCTCCGGGTCGACTCCGGCGGGGTCGGACAGCGGAGCGGGGACGACGTGCGGCGACGCCGAGGCCGGAACGACGGCGCCGCCGTCGAAGCTCCAGCTATGGGCGCGGCTGTAGCGCCCCTCCCGGAACCCGCCCGCGGA
>DATHBY010000500.1:0-3244 GCA_035295885.1 Allosphingosinicella sp. | reverse complement strand
CCTGCGCCACCTTGTTGACCCGCTCGACCTCGATTCCCTGCCCGTTGAGGTAATCGGCGGTGCCGCCGGTCGCGATCACGCGGAAGCCGAGCTCCTTCAGCGCCCGGACCGGCGGCGCGATCAGCGACTTGTCGCTGTCCTTCACCGACACGAACAGGGTGCCCGACGTCGGGAGTTCGACTCCGCTCCCGATCTGGGACTTGAGGAAGGCGGTTGCGAAATCGTGAGATATTCCCATGACTTCGCCGGTGGACTTCATCTCCGGCGACAGGACCGGATCGATCCCCGGGAAGCGCGCGAACGGGAACACCGCCTCCTTGACGGCGATATGGGAGATGTCGGTTCGAAGCGGAAGGAAGCTCATCAGCGGCTCGCCCGCCATCACCCGGGCGGCGATCTTGGCGATGGGAGTGCCGAGCGTCTTGGCGACGAACGGGACGGTCCGGCTGGCGCGGGGATTGACCTCGATCAGATAGACTTCAGGGCCTGCACCGGAGCCCGATCCGGTGTCCTTCACCGCGAACTGGACGTTCATCAGGCCGTGCACGCCCAGCGCCAGAGCGAGCAGGCGCGTCTGGCGTTCGATCTCGGCGACGATCTCCGGCTCGAGGCTGTAGGGAGGAAGCGAGCAGGCGCTGTCGCCCGAATGGACTCCCGCTTCCTCGATATGCTGCATGACTCCGGCGATGGCGACGTCCCTGCCGTCGCAGATCGCGTCGACGTCGACCTCGATCGCGTCGCGCAGATATTTGTCGATGAGCACCGGGCTGTCGCCGGAGACCTGGACGGCGGTGACGATATAATCGTCGAGCTGGGCCGGGCCGTCGACAATCTCCATCGCCCGGCCGCCGAGAACGTAGCTCGGCCGGGTCAGCACCGGATAGCCGATCCGCTCAGCGACCGCGATCGCCTCCTCGCGGCTTCGCGCGATCCCGTTTTCGGGCTGCCTGAGGCCGAGCTTCTCGACCAGGGCGGCGAACCGCTCCCGGTCCTCGGCCAGGTCGATGGCATCGGGCGAGGTGCCGAGGATCGGGATCCCCTCCCGCTCGAGCGCCGCGGCGAGCTTGAGCGGAGTCTGGCCGCCGAACTGGACGATGACGCCGAGCAGCGTGCCGCGCGACTGCTCGACGCGGACGATGTCCAGCACGTGTTCGGCCGTCAGCGGGTCGAAATAAAGCCGGTCGGAGGTGTCGTAATCCGTCGACACGGTTTCCGGATTGCAATTGACCATGATGGACTCGACGCCCGCTTCCTTCAGCGCGAAGGCGGCGTGGCAGCAGCAATAGTCGAACTCGATACCCTGGCCGATCCGGTTGGGCCCGCCGCCGAGGATGACGATCTTGCGCCGGTCCGAGGGCTGGCTCTCGTCCTCCGGCTCGCCGAAGCTGGGCGCCTCGTAGGTCGAGTACATATAGGGCGTCTTCGCCTCGAACTCGGCCGCGCAGGTGTCGATGCGCTTGAAAACGGGCCGGACCCCGAGCTTGTGGCGAAGCGTCCTCACCTCGTCCTCGGTGGTCGCTCCGATCATCATTTTGGCGACGTCGTGGAGCAGGCCGTGGCTTCGGGCTCGGGTCTTGACCCCGGTGCCGCGGATGTGGGCCGACTTGAGCGCCAGCTCGGCGAGGCGGCGGTCGCTAAAGCCCATCGCCTTCAGACGCCGCATCCCGGCCGGGTCGCGCGGAAGCCCGTCCCGGCACACGCCCTCCTCGGCGTCGACGATCTCCTTCAGCCGCTCGAGGAACCAGCGATCGTATCTGGCGATGGCGTGGATCTCCTCGACGCTGAAGCCCTCGCGGAGCGCCTGGGCCGCCACCAGCAGCCGGTCGGGAGTCGGCCTAGCCAGCGCGGCCTCGATCTCGATCCGGGGCGCGCCGTAGAGCGGCTTCACTCCGTCGAGGCCGATCAGGCCGGTCTCGAGACTTCTCAGCGCCTTTTGAAGGCTCTCGTGGAAGCTCCGGCCGATCGCCATCGCCTCGCCGACCGATTTCATCGCCGTCGAAAGCAAGGGCTCCGATCCCTTGAACTTCTCGAAGGCGAAGCGCGGGATCTTGGTCACGACATAGTCGATGGTCGGCTCGAAGCTGGCCGGAGTCGCCCCCGTGATGTCGTTCTGGATCTCGTCCAGAGTGTAGCCGACCGCAAGCTTGGCCGCGACCTTGGCGATCGGGAAGCCGGTCGCCTTCGAGGCCAGCGCGGACGAGCGCGATACTCGCGGGTTCATCTCGATGACGACGAGCCGGCCGTTCTCCGGATTGACCGCGAACTGGACGTTCGAGCCGCCCGTCTCGACCCCGATCTCGCGCAGGCAGGCGATGCTCGCATTGCGCATGATCTGATATTCCTTGTCGGTCAGCGTCAGCGCCGGGGCGACGGTGATCGAATCGCCGGTATGGATTCCCATCGGGTCCACATTCTCGATCGAGCAGACGATGATGGCGTTGTCGTTCCGGTCCCGGACGACCTCCATCTCATATTCCTTCCACCCCAGCACCGATTCCTCGATCAGCACTTCGGTGGTCGGCGAGGCGTCGAGCCCGCCGGTGACGATCTCGACGAATTCCTCGCGATTGTAGGCGATCCCTCCACCTGTGCCGCCCAGGGTGAAGCTCGGCCGGATGATCGCGGGAAGCCCTACCAGGTCGAGGGCCCGGACCGCCTCCTCGAGGCTGTGGGCGATGGCGGAGCGCGGGCTTTCGAGGCCGATCTTCGACATGGCGTCGCGGAACTTCAGCCGGTCCTCGGCCTTCTCGATCGCCTCGGCGTCGGCGCCGATCATGCGCACTCCGTATTTCTCCAGTGTCCCGTCCTTCCACAGCGCCAGCGCCGTGTTGAGCGCCGTCTGCCCGCCCATGGTCGGGAGAACCGCGTCGGGCCGCTCCTTCTCGATGATCAGGCGGACGAAATCCGGAGTGATCGGCTCGACATAGGTGGCGTCGGAAAGATCCGGATCGGTCATGATCGTCGCGGGGTTCGAATTGACCAGGACGATCCGATACCCCTCCGCCTTCAGGGTCTTCGCCGCCTGGGTGCCCGAATAATCGAACTCCGCCGCCTGGCCGATGACGATCGGCCCTGCGCCGATGATGAGGATGGAGGAGATGTCGGTCCGGCGGGGCATTGGTTTCAGTTGACTCTTGTTGAAGTATTGCTCGAAAATAAGTGAAAACTGGAGTGGCGCCGAGCCCCCTCACCCCAGCCCTCTCCCCGCCGGGGAGAGGGGGCGCGGGGCCGGCGCCGCTCAATA
>DATHBY010000499.1:0-5553 GCA_035295885.1 Allosphingosinicella sp. | reverse complement strand
GCGAACGGTTCGACCGCGCACGGCGTGCGCACCGTGTTCTTCTCGCACCCGCCGTTCTGCATTCGAAGCAGCTCGGCCTGGCCGCGGTCGAACTCGTGATTGCCGACCGCATTATAGTCGACGCGGATCAGGTTCATCGCGTGGATCGTGGGCTCGTCCAGGAACAGGGCCGAGACCAGCGGAGAGGCGCCGATCATGTCGCCCGCCGAGACAACGATATTGTTGTCGTTGCGGGAGCGCAAAGCCGCGATCGCGGAAGCGAGATAGGCCGCCCCGCCGGCGGGGACCCGGATCGCCTCGGGTCCTGGCGCCGGATGATCGACCGTCGCCCTGGGCGGCTGCAGATTGCCGTGGAAATCGTTGAAGGCGATCAGCTTCACCTCGACCGGCGCGGCCGGGCCTCGAGTCGCCGTCGTCGCGCAGCCGCCCAGCGCCAGCAGGAACGCCGCCGCCGCCAACCTCAATGTCATCGTTCCGTCTCCGCCAGATTCCCACTGAGCGGCTGGTGGCACGGTCTGGCGCGAATCGCCAATCCCTTTATGGTCGGCTTATGACCGACATCTCCGACCCGCTCGTCGAGCGCGCCCGCTCCGCCGCCCTTGGCGCCTACGCCCCCTACAGCCGCTTCAGCGTCGGCTGCGCGATCGAGTCGGTCGACGGCGAGGTCGCGATCGGGGCGAACATGGAGAATGCCTGCTACCGGCTCGGAGTCTGCGGCGAGATCGCCGCCCTGACCGCGGCCCAGCAGGCCTTCGGGCTGGACAGGATCGTCCGAATCGCGGTGGCCGGAGGCCATGTCGCCGGCGGGGCGCTTGCGGGCGACGCCGTGGTCACCTCCTGCGGCGGCTGCCGGCAGTCGATCCTCGAGGCGGCCCAGCTTTCGGGTCGCGACTTGGAGGTGGTCTCGGCCAATGGCGACGGGACGGAAGTGCGGGTGAACCGGATCTCGGAGCTGATCCCCTGGGGCTTCGGGCCGGATAATCTCAAGGATGCCGGCGCCTAGCTCAAACCAGCTTAATCTCCCGGAGCCGCTCGAGCAGGAAATCGTGCGCGGTGATCGGCTCGGGATAGAGATTGGGTCTCCCCTCCAGGCATCCCGGCAGGGTCTCGATCAGGAAATCGGGCCGGAAGTGGAGGAAGAAGGGCATGGAGTAACGCGACTGGCCTCGCCGCTCGGGCGGCGGGTTGACGACCCGGTGGGTGGTCGAGCGAAGCACGTTGTTGGTCAGGCGCTGGAGCATGTCGCCGATATTGACCGCGAGCTCGCCCGGCTTCGGGCTGACCGGAAGCCAGTTGCCGTCCCGGTCGAGCAGTTCGAGCCCCGCTTCCTCGGCTCCGAGCAGCAAGGTGATCGTATTGATGTCTTCGTGGGCGCCGGCCCGGACGTTGGGGCCGTCGCCCGGAATCGGCGGATAGTGGAGCAGGCGCAGGACCGAGTTGCCGTCCTTCACCGTATCCTCGAAATAATCGGGCGCCAGGCCGAGATGGCGGGAGATCGCCGCAAGGATCCGCAGGCCCGCCTTGTCGAAGGCGGCGAACAGCTCGAGGAAGGTGTCGCGGAAGGACTGCACCTCTTCCGGCCAGACGTTAGGCGCCATGGAATCGCTGTAGGGGTGCCCGGGCGGCAGCTCGCGGCCGACGTGCCAGAATTCCTTGAGGTCGTAGGCCGTTGCGCCCTTGGCGGTTTCGATCCCGAACGGAGTGTAGCCGCGAGCGCCGCCGCCGCCGGGGATGTGATAGCTGCGCTTCACCTCCTCGGGCAAAGCGAAGAAGGCTTTGGCCTTCTCGTCGGCGCGGGCGATCAGGTCGGCGGGAATGCCGTGATCGGCGATGATCGCGAAGCCGTAGCGTTCGAACGACTCGCCGAGCTCACGGGCGAAGGCCTCGGGATCCGAGTCGGAAGCCGTCAGCGAGACGGAGGCGATGCTGGGCGGGGCGAGCGTGGACATGGGGTCGTTCTAGCGGGGATGGCGCAATTCGTCACCCCGGCGAAAGCCGGTGCCTCAGCGAGATACTGGGGCCGAGCCCTTCACCCGACGAGGTCCCGGCTTTCGCCGGGATGACGGGTCAGGCCAGCAGCAGGCCGGCAAGCGCCGCGCTCATCAGATTGGCCAGCGAGCCGGCGATCAGCGCCTTGATCCCGAGCTTCGCGATCACCGGCCGCTGGTTGGGCGCCAGGCCGCCCGTCACCGCCATCTGGATCGCGATCGAGCTGAAATTGGCGAAGCCGCACAAAGCGAAGGTGACGATCGCCCGGCTTCGGTCGCTCAGAGTTCCGGCCGGCATCGCCCCGAGATCGATGAAGGCGACGAACTCGTTCAGGACCACCTTGGTGCCGAAGAGCCCGCCGGCCGTCCCAGCCTCGGCCCACGGCACTCCGATCAGGAACATGATCGGTGCGAAGATCGCTCCGACGATCTGCTGGAAGCTCAGGTCCGGATAGCCGAACCAGCCGCCGATGCCGCCGAGCAGCCCGTTGGCGAGCGCGACCAAGGCGACGAAGGCGAGCACCATCGCTCCGACCGCGACCGCGAGCTTGACTCCGGTCTGCGCCCCCTGGGCCGCGGCCATGATGATGTTGGCGGGCTGCTCGCCTTCCTCGAAGGTCTCGGCGACGTCCACCTTCTGCTCCAGAGGCGGCTTGGCGCCTTCGAGCGGCAGCTCCTCCTCCCGGACCGGCTCGTCCGGCATGATGATCTTCGCCATCAGGATCCCGCCCGGCGCCGACATGAAGGCCGCGGCGAGGAGATAGGGAAGGTAATCCTCGCCCAGCAGGCTCGCATAAGCGGCGAGGATGGTCCCGGCGACCCCGGCCATTCCGACCACCATCAGGGTGAAGAGCTGCGACGCCGGAAGCGCGGCCAGATAAGGCCGCACCACCAGCGGCGATTCGGACTGGCCGACGAAGATGTTCGCGGCCGAGCCGAGCGATTCGACCCGGCTGATCCCGGTGATCCAGCCGATCGCGCCGCCCACCCAGCGCACGATCCGCTGCATGATTCCGAGATAATAGAGGATCGCCACAAGGGCCGCGAAGAACACGATCACCGGCAGCGCCGCGATCGCAAAGGTGTTGGCGAGCGGGTTCGTGGCCGCGGGGCCGAACAGGAACTCCGTCCCCTTGTTCGCGTAGCCCAGAAGGTTCGATACTCCCCGCGCCATCGCCGCGATCCCGGCCCGGCCCCACTCGGTCTTGAGCACGAGCACCGCCAGGCCCGCCTGGAGCGCGAAGGCGGCCCCGACGACCCGAAGCCGGATCGCCCTCTTGTTCGAGGAGAGGATGAAGGCGACCCCGAGGATGACCAGGATCCCGGCAAGTCCCATCAGGATCCGGTTGACGTCGTTCATTGCTTCCCCTCCCCAGGTGGCTCGCGCGGCCGCTGCCGTTCTTACCAGACCATCCTGGTTTCGGCGGCTTTTTCGGCCGCGTCCAGCTTTTCGATGGCTTCGCCGATCCCGCTTGCGACGAGAAGCTGGGAGCGGCGTGCCGGCGACATGAAGCCGCTCTCGGTGACATGATCGAGGAACTCGATCAAACGGTCCCAGAAACCCGCCTCGTTCAAGAGGCAGAAGGGCTTCGAATGATAGCCGAGCGCGTTCCAGGTCCAGGCCTCGAACAGCTCGTCGAGAGTGCCGATTCCGCCGGGAATGGCGATGAACGCGTCGGTGAGCTCCGTCATCCTGGCCTTGCGCTCGTGCATCGAGGTTACGGTGTGGAGCTCGGTCAGGCCCTTATGGGCGACTTCGAGGTCGACCAGGGACTGCGGGATCACTCCGAACGCCTTGCCGCCGCCGGCCAGCACCGAGTCGGCGACGACCCCCATCAGGCCGCGATGGCCGCCGCCATAGACGAGGTCGATGCCGCGGCGAGCCATCTCTTCTCCAAGCGCCCGGGCGGTGTCGGCGAAAACCGGGTCGGCCCCCATCGAGGAGCCGCAATAGACGGCGAGGCGCTTCATGGCAGCAATCCCCCTCTCCCCGGCGGGGAGAGGGTCGGGGAGAGGGGGCTCTGAGTCCGAGGATATCCGCAGCGGCCGAACCCCCTCACCCTACCCTCTCCCCGTCGGGGAGGGGAGCCCTTGGGTGCGAGGCGGTTCACAGCTGCTCGTCCACGAGCTTGCGCAGGTCCGCTTCGGGCCGGGCTCCGAAATGGGAGATGATCTCCGCCGCGGCGATCGATCCGATCCGGAGGCTCTCCTCGATCGTCCGGCCCTCGGCCTGGCCGACGAGGAAGCCGGCTGCGAACAGGTCGCCGGCGCCCGTCGTGTCGACGATTCCTCCGCCGATCCTGGCGACCGGCACGGAGACCCGGCGCCCGTCCTCGACGGCGAGCGCGCCCTCGGCGCCGCAGGTCACGACCAGCACCCGCACCTTGTCCTGGATCGCGGCGATCGCCGGCTCGAGGCCGGCGACGTCGGCGAGCGCCATGATCTCCATCTCGTTGGCGAAGAGGAGGTCGATCGCGCCGCTGTCCAGCATCTCCACGATCTCGCGGCGGTGCGGGCCGATGCAGGCGATGTCCGAGAGGGTGAAGGCGACCCTGCGTCCCGCCTCGCGGGCGATTCGCATCGCCTCGTTCATCGCCGTCCGCGGCCCTTCCGAACGCCACAGATAGGCTTCGAGATAGAGGATCGCCGAACCCCTGATCTGCTCCGCGTCGAGCGCCTCGACGGTCAGCTGGTGGGCCGCGCCCCGGAAGGTGTTCATCGTCCTCTGCGCGTCCGGAGTGACGAGGATGAGGCAGCGGCCGGTGGGCAGGCCGTCCTTCTTGGGCGGGGTCGCGAACTCGACCCCCAGGGCGCGGATGTCGTGGGTGAAGATCTCGCCCAGCTGGTCAGCGGCGACCTGGCCGACGAAGCCGGCCCGGCCGCCCAGCGCCGCCACCCCCGCGACCGTGTTCGCCGCCGATCCGCCGCTGGTCTCGCGAGCCTGGCTCATCTTCGAATAAAGCCGGGTCGCGCCTTCGGCGTCGAGCACCTGCATCGAGCCTTTGACCAGCTTTTCCTCGATGAGGAAGGAATCGTCGGCCCGGGCGATGACGTCGACCACGGCGTCGCCGATCGCAAGCACGTCGAGTCGGATATCGGTCAAGTCTGCTCGTGCTTTCGTGATGCGGATCCGGGAAGGCCGCCTAGATGACCGGAGAATGGCTCGACGGAAAGCTCTTTTTGCAGGGGCCGAAAGCCGTTACGCACGCTCCATGACGACAGAGATCCCAGCCGCCGCGGCCGCCCCAGCCTCCGCCACCTCCTCGAGCGGAGCAGGGGGAGGGGGAATTCCCCGCTCCCTGTTCATCTTCGCTATCCTCTACGGAGGCATGGTCTGCATCGCCGGGGTGCTCGGCGCCAAGCAGGTCACCCTGCCGTTCGGCCTCGCGGTCGAGGCGGGGATCTTCCCGTTCCTGCTGCTCGTCGTGCTCTCCAGCGCGGTCGCGGAGCTTCACGGCCGCGAGACTGCGAACCGGCTGGTCCGCTTCGGCTTCATCCCCCTGGTCACCGCCATTGCGCTGATCTGGCTGGTCATCCAGCTGCCGACCGATCCCAGCATGTACGA
>DATHBY010000498.1:0-10622 GCA_035295885.1 Allosphingosinicella sp. | reverse complement strand
CACCAGGGCGTCGAATCCCGCTCCCCCTCGCCCTCCTCCAGGTCCGAGCAGGTGGCGAGATATTCGAGGATCCGAGGATGGTCGCCGCTCCCGCTCTCGGCGACGCGGGCGGCGAGCTCTTGGAGCGCGATCGCGTGCCAGGGGGGCGGGACTGACATGGTTCATTGGAGATGGAGCGGGACGGCCGGCCCATCAAGACCCGCCGGCTGCCCGCCCTGGCCGCGCCTGCCGACGCGCCCGCGACGGCGGGCCTTGGATTTACCTGCTCACCCTTGCCTTTGCAGGACCTTGGCCGGCCCGGCCCCCTCGAACTCCCGCCCTTCCTGTCGTCTAACCCCTTTTTCTCCATTGTCCCCGCGCGATCGGCGTGGTGGTCGGGATGTTCGCGGGTATGGACATGTCGTGGCGCATGCCTCCCTCTGCAGCGTTGCTTCCATTGGCGCGGGAAAGCAAAAAAGGCCGGAGCTTCCGCCCCGGCCTTTCTTTGTATCCGGCAGTGTCGAGCCCCTAGACCGCGGCGACCTCAGCGACGTCGACCTTGAGGCCGGGGCCCATGGTCGAGGAGAGCGCGACCTTCTTGACGTACTTGCCCTTGGCGCCCGCCGGCTTCGCCTTGACGATGGCGTCGACGAAGGCCTGGAAGTTGCGCTTCAGGTCCTCGGCCGGGAAGCTCGCCTTGCCGATGCCCGAATGGATGATCCCGGCCTTCTCGACCCGGAACTCGACCTGGCCGCCCTTGGCCGCCTTGACCGCCTCGGCGACGTTGGGAGTGACGGTGCCGAGCTTCGGATTCGGCATCAGGCCCTTGGGGCCGAGCACCTTGCCGAGCCGGCCGACGATGCCCATCATGTCGGGCGTTGCGATGACCCGGTCGAAGTCGATCGTTCCGCCCTGGATGGTTTCCATCAGGTCTTCGGCACCGACCACGTCGGCGCCCGCCGCACTCGCTTCCTCCGCCTTGGCGCCGCGGGCGAACACCGCCACACGGACGTCCTTGCCCGTGCCGGCGGGGAGGGTGACGACTCCGCGGACCATCTGGTCGGCGTGCCTGGGATCGACCCCGAGGTTGAGTGCGACCTCGATCGTCTCGTCGAACTTCGACCTGGCGTTGGCCTTCAGGGTCTCGATCGCCTCGTCGACTCCGTAGATGCGGCTGCGGTCCACCGCCGAGTCGATCGCCTTCCGGTTCTTGCTGAGCCTGGCCATGTCCTCAGCTCCCCGTCACTTCGAGGCCCATCGCGCGGGCGGAGCCTTCGATGATCCGCGCCGCGGCCTCGATGTCGTTGGCGTTCAGGTCCTTCATCTTCAACTCGGCGATCTCGCGAAGCTGGGCCCGGGTGACCCGGCCGGCCGTCTGCTTGCCCGGTTCCTTGGCGCCCGAGCCGATCTTCGCCGCCTTCTTCAGAAGGAAGGTCGCCGGCGGAGTCTTGGTCTCGAAGGCGAAGCTGCGGTCGGCGAAGACGGTGATGACGGTGGGGATGGGCATGCCCTTCTCCAGCTCGGTCGTCGCCGCGTTGAACGCCTAGCAGAATTCCATGATGTTCACTCCGCGCTGGCCCAGGGCAGGGCCGATCGGCGGCGACGGATTGGCGGCGCCCGCGGGCACCTGGAGCTTGATATAGCCCGTGATCTTCTTGGCCATGTGTCTTCTTCTCTCTCACTCTGTAGATCGGCTGAAAGTGGTACTTTCACCCGGGTTCAAGCGTAGCGGTCCGAACGGAGGGCCCGGGGGCCCGCCTCCCGCAAAGGGATCCCATCAAAGTGGTACTTTGACGGGGACCCGTTTCCATTGCTTCTGCCGTGGATGGGGGCGCCCTTAGCGCAATCGCACGCGGAGCGCAAATGGCCGATGCGCCCTCCTCTGCCGCCGATGGCCGGGATCGGCTATAGGAGCGAAAGGGCCGGACGCGCCCCGCGGGCCGGCGCCGTGGAGGGCTGAACGATGGCGGACGTATCGGCGGTGGGGATGGGGCTCACGGTCATCGGGTCGATCCTGAGCGGCGGCATTACCGGTCACTTCGCCGCGAGGTCGAAGGCGCGCCATGAGCTGGAAGCCTGGCAACGCTCGCGCGACGCCCTGATCACCGACAGCGCCGTGACCCTGCTCAAGGACACGGTCGGGGCGATCGCGGCCGCGGCCCACGCCGCCTGCTGGCTGAGCCTCAAGGCGGAGCGCGACCCCGGCTCGGTCACCGACCAGGATCTCGAGCGCTACGAGGAGGAGATGTGGACCCAGTTCCCGAAGATGCTGGGCGGTCAGGCGGCGATCGGAATCTTCTGCCCCGATGCCGCGGCGAAGGTCCAGAAGGCGGTCGCCATCATCGCCGGCGAGGACAAGGAGATCGGCCGCACCCTCAGCCACGCCCGCCTCGGCGACAGGAGCCCCCTCGCAGCCCGCCAGCCCCACGCCCGCAAGGCCTATTTCGAAGCCTGCAGGCTCTGCGACGGCCTTGGCGCCCAGTTGCTCAAGGGAAGAGCGACCGGGTCCGCTCTGGGCCGGTTGGCGAGGCTGGGGCGGCTCGGCGTACCACCTTCGGACACTGCGGATCGGGCGGACGGCGAGGCGGCCGGCGGAAGGACCCCGGTGCAAGGCACGTGAAGAACCCCGGTGCCAGGGACGTGAAGAACCCCGGTGCCAGGCACGTAGGAAAAAGCCTCGGTGCCAGGCACCAAAGAGCCCACCGTTGTCCTTATGCCGCCTCCGAGCGATTGAGCTCGTAGGGGCGGACCAGGATCTCGGCGGGGAGGCCGAGCGCCTCCTGAAGGCGGCGGATCATGGCCAGGGTCAGCGGCCGCTTGCGCGCCATTACCTCGGAGACCCGGCCGCGGTCGCCGATCATCGGCTGAAGCGCGGCCCGGTCGAGGCCCCTTTGCTCCATGACGAACTGGAGCAGCGAAATCGGATCCGGCGCCTCGATCGAATGATGCTCCGCCTCATAGGCCTGGACGAGCGTGACCAGCACATCGAGCCGGTCCCCCTCGGGCGTGCCGGGCCGGGCGGCCATCAGGCCCTCGATCTGCGCCAGCGCGGCCTCGTGATCCTGCTCGGTTCGGATGGGATTGACCTCGACCATGTTCAAACGTCCTTCCCATCCGATCTCTATGGCAACCTAAAGCGTCCTGTGTCATTCTGAAATCATGAGCAAAGCCCGCAGCAAGCCGGACGGAGGATCGCGCGTCCTCGGACCCAGAGCTTTCGCCGCCATCTCGGCCGTCGAAGGGCTGAGACTGAGCCGCGACAGCCGCGCCCGGCTCGAGGCGCTGCGATCCAGCGGGCTTGGCGGCGAGGAACGGCGCTCGGCCGTGCGGGATGCGTATCGGAGCGCGCGCACTTCGAAATGACCGACGTCGGCTACGACGCGTTCGACGATCCCTATTGCTACAAAGGCACCGGTGCGGTCCGGAACATCAGGCACGCAGCTCAGATGTTGAAAACGGATTCGCGCGGAGGCGCGGAGACGCGGAGGAAAAAGTAGTCGGTCACCTGAAAGTGACCGGCAGGGCGTGCGGCGAATCGAAAGGCTCGCCGCGATTCGGCCAGCGTCCGGACAAGAAGAAATAACGCCTCTGCAGTCAGGCCGCTCGCCTCTTGTCGTAGCCCTCGGTCGCCAGCATCACCGTCTTGGGAACGGGCTGCTCGCCGCTGAGATAGTAAGCGACGGTTCGGCGGGAGAGGCCGAGGGCTTCGGCGGCGCGGTCCAGGGTGAGGCCGTGGCCTTCCATCCAGGCGCGGAATTTCTCGGCCGGCATCGCCTCGCCGGCCTTTTCGTCGGCCCAGCGCCGAAGCTGCGACGCGCCGAGATCGATTCCGACGGCCGGCCATACGACCGACCAGCCATCCTCGGCGAGGCGGATGCGGTGGAAGGATTCCGCGTCGGCGAGCGGCGCCAGCACCTTGCGCGCGGCGATGATCTGCGTGAGGTCGATCTCGGCGCGGCGCCCGTCATCCCAGGTTACGACCAGCACGGCGTCTCCGCGGGTGAGGACGCTTTCGATCCTGCCGATGCTCATTGACCCCCCACTTACTCGCAGTGCGCGCTATAGTGCAATCATTGCACTAGGCAAAGAAACTCTTCGTCACCGATCTGATTCATCACACCACTACCACCACCACCACCACCACCACCTTTGCATTTCTATTTCACGAATTGACAAGATGAAAGAGAAACGCTAGGAAGGGCTTGGAATTGACGGTCCTGGAGAATGGGCGATGTCAGCTACGGTACACATCCTGCGTCCGACTGCGCCCCCTATCGCAGGCTATCTTCGCATTGGGTACACGGGCCATCGGAAACTTGCTGACCTTCATGCCGCAGGTCGCCTTCCCTATCGACGAGCCGTTTTCGACGCGTCGCACTTCGCAGAGCAGTTTGAGCTAGCTAAGACACTGAAGGCAAGCGGTTGTGAGATCGTTCTCGATCCAAACTTTGCGGAAATGGCAACGGCAGGCCGGTTTGGATCTTCTGCGATTCAAAAGTTGCCTTGGGCCAATTTGGATCGTCCGTGGCAGCCATCGGATTTCGATCGCAGACGCAATCATGACGCGGCCAAAGCTATCGCGGAATTTGCTATCAAAGCGGGAGTTCACGCGGTTTTAGCTCCAACCCACCTTATAGAAGCTGCGAACGACCCCTGGCGGTCTACGGACCTGCGAATGTGCGAAGCCCTGCGGTATGAGCTAGATCGTTGTGGGGGCGCGGACGTGAGCATAGATTATCAGCTGATTACAACTGCGGCGCTGTTGAAGGACGCTGAAGTAGCGGCAGCCTTCGTCACTCATATTGAGACGATGCCCGTGGAGAATGTGTGGCTCCGCGCTTCTGGATTCGGCGCCACTGCGACAGGCGCCGGAACGCGACAATTCATCGAATCCGTCCGAAGATTGCACGCCATGTGTCGCCCGATCGTCGCTGATATGGCGGGCGGTTTTGCCGCACTGGGAGCGGCTGCCTTCGGCGCAATTGGCGGGATTAGTCATGGGGTCGGCCAAAAGGAAAGCTTCAAAGCGGCTGATTGGCGAAAGCCGCCCTCGGGCGGAGGCGGAGCTAGCTCGCGAGCCTATGTTCTTGAGCTCGACCGCTATTTTAAGGAGGACCAGTTGCAAGCCATTTTTGATGCAAAAGGCGGCCGTCCACGTTTTGGGTGCTCGGACACGAGCTGCTGCCTGCACGGTTGTGAAGACATGATAGAGAATGGACACGCTCACTTCTTAACGCAGCGTCATCGCCAGCTTGACGACTTATCTGGCATTCCGGAAGATCGGCGAGCGGGGCATTTCCTCCTTCGCCACCTCGATCCGGCCATCCGCACAGCGCGGCACGCGGTTAGGCTCAAGATTGAGGATGAGAAGGTGTTAGCCGCTGTCGGCCAAGCGAAGGTGAGGATGGTGCGACTTCGAGATGCTCTGGCGGACTTGGATGCACAAAGCGCTAGCAATTCGCGGTCACGAGCGCCCAGTTTTCGAGGGGGGCCAAATGCCGTCAGTGCAGTCTTGGGACGCTAATCATGGCCAGTGCAGTAGCGAATCTCATCGACGACCTCAGGCGGCGTGGGGGACTTAAAGGTACTGATGTCGCGAATATCACAGCGGTGTCGCCGGCTACGGTATCAAGATGGACTTCAGGCACATCATTTCCGCACCCCAAAACCCAACTCCTGATCTCCGATCTTCGATACGTCGTGGATCGCCTTGCTGAGTTATATGATCCGGAGGAGACCCGGGTTTGGCTGTATTCCAGACATCGTTTGCTCAATGGCGATCGCGCGATCGATCTTATCCATGCCGGTCGAGCAGATGAAGTCTTGGCAGTAATCGAAAGTCTGAACGAGGGATCTTACACCTAGCCATGGTGATAGAGCGCCGGGTTCACGATCGGACTATACTTGATGCCTTAGACGCAATGGACCCCGTGCGGTTCGAAGATACCGTGTGGCGGATTACGAGAGCCGGTCGCGACCCGAGACGAGGATCGGCCGCCAGCGGCCGGTGGAGTCCCGGGATTCCTGTCGAGGTGCTTTATACAAGCTTGGAGCGTGAAGGGGCGCTCGCGGAAATCGGATACAGGCTTTCTCTCGAACCGGTGTGGCCCAGCCGGCTTCAGCATGAAATCCATGAACTGGCCGCTCAAAGCCAACGCACCTTAGAATTTGCTGACGTCGCAAGCTTGGCGCCGCTTGGCGTCGATGTGTCTAGGTATGGGTCCTTCGATTACAGCGTCACTCAGGCGCTGGCGGCGGCCGCCCACTTCCTGGAGTTCGATGGCCTCCTTGTCCCAAACGCCCGCCACAGTTCTTCAAATCTGGTATTGTTCATGGATCGTGGAACGCCGGGGTCATTGGAAGTCAAATCAACCAGAGCTGTCGACTGGACCCGTTGGCGAGGCCGCCCAGCTGGCTAGCTGCGTGAGCTCGTAGGGCGCACATGACATCCGACGGGGCGGTGCGGTTCAGCGCGCGCGCTGAAATATGCTTGGCATTCCTTGCTCGCCCAACGACACTGACTCGGATGAAGCACAGCCTGGACCACCTCCCCGAAGGCAAGCGCCGCGAGCTGGAGTTCGTCGTCGCAGTGATCCGGGAGGGGTTCGCCAAGGCGATAGCGCATCGGACGCAACCGCGGTTTCGGACCGGGAAGCTGCTCAAGATCATTCTGTTCGGGAGCCATGCGCGGGGGGATTGGGTGGACGATCCGGTGGGGCGGTATCATTCGGACTACGATCTGCTCGTCGTCGTCGATCATGAGGATCTGACGGACGTTGCGGAATTCTGGGCGAAGACCGAGGATCGGCTGCTCAATGAGCTGACGGCGGGGAGGCTTCGGAACCAGGCGAGCCTGATTTATCACAGCATCGACGACGTGAACGAGAAGCTGGAGCTTGGGCGCTACTTCTTCATGGATATCGTGCGCGAAGGTATCGTGCTGCACGAGGAGCTTGGGTACCCGTTCGCCGAGCCTCGGCCCCTGTCACCCGATGAAGCGCTGCGCGAAACCAGCGATTATTATGAGGAGTGGTTCGGCAGCGCCCAGAACTTCCGGACGCTGGCGGCGGATGCTCTTGGACGCGAGATGACGAAGGAGGCCGCCTTCCTGCTCCACCAGGCGACCGAGCGCTTCTACCACTGCCTGATCCTGGTCCGCACCCTCTACAGTCCGAGGACTCACAGCCTCAACCGGCTGCGTAAGCTGGCCGAGGAGTTCGAGCCGCGGCTTCTCGAGGTGTGGCCGAGAGATCAGAAATTCGAGCGGCGCTCCTACGAGCTGCTTCGCGACGCTTATGTGAAGGCGCGCTATTCGCGGCATTATCGAATCACCGCCGAAGAGCTGGAGTGGCTCGGCTCGCGTATCGATCGGCTCCAGACGCTGATCCGCGCTTTATGCGAAGAAAGGATCGAAGCTCTCGCGGCGGCGGCTTGAGGGCGAGCGGTCGTCGACCCCAATTCGTCATTCCCGCGCACGCGGGAATCCAGTGCGGCCGTCGCGTACGCACAGTCTGCCCGGAGGCTGTACTGGATCCCCGCTTTCGCGGGGATGACGGGAGGGCTGTATACAAAGTTTGATTATACCGTAAAAGCGATGAACTTGCTCTTGTTCTTTGCGCTTTTGCGCGGCTAGACTCGCACCGCCTGCCGCTTTGGCGGGTCGAGGCTTGATAACCTCGCGAGTTTGGAACCGGGAGCTTCGACCGCCGGCCGACCGGATGGCGGGCGCCATGTCCAAGCCGTTGCGGCCCATGCCGCCCGGCCAAAAGCGCCCGCGCCTGTCACTCGCAGGTTATCAACGTCCGGTTCCCGCCGGCCGGCGCCGCCTCGAAGCTTCGGAGAGGCCGTGCCCGCAGAACTTCCCCCCATCTATCCGCCGGCGTCGATCGAGCGCCTGCGCAACTCGGCCCGGCGGCTGGCCGCGGAGCTGGACGAGGTGTGGCTCTACCAGGCGGCCGCCTATGTCGCGATGGCGGTGGACGCGATGGCGCAAGACCCGGCGCCGGGGGTGAACGACAACAGGCCGGGCTCCGACGCCGAATGCGAGTTCGAGCTGGACGAATATGACCGGGTCTGGATGCGCCGCGACGGCGACTGCCACATCATCGGCCGCAAGGATCATATCCGCACGGAGATGTGGGGGTTCCTTCGGGTGATGCTGTCAAAACCCCTGTAACCTGGAAGCGAGGAGCGCGGGCAGGATTTTTCCTCTTGCGCAGGCTCGCGGAATGTGAGAACATAGAAGGAACATACGAATCGGGGACTCTCATGGCAAGACCGTTCACTCCGCGCCAGGCCTATCAGAACCGGCTTTTCCTCGAGCGGTTCGCGATGAGCGGGAACGTTCGGCTGGCGGCCCGGGAGGCGGGGGTGAAATATTCCACGCTGCAGACCCGGCGGGGCGCGCATGCCGATTTCGCGCAGTCGTGGGAGGCGACCGCCGCCGCCGTCCATGCCCGGCTTCATCTCGCCGGCGGGAAGCGGGGGCCCGAGACCGCCGTCATTGCGAGCGGAGCGGAGCAATCCAGAAAAGCGCGCACGGGAGACGCCGAAGCTGGATTGCCGCGTCGCTCCGCTCCTCGCAATGACGGGGAGGATTATCGGACCCGGGGCGGGGAGCCGGTGGTGGTGCGCACGCGCACGGGCAGGCTGCAGGTCCGGCTCGCCCATCCGGACAGGCTGACCAGGGCGGCCGAGCAGGCCTTCCTCTACGCCTTGTCGGCGACCGCCAACATCCGGCTGGCGGCGGCGGCGGCCGGGGCCTCGGCGCGCGCTTTCTACCGGCGGCGGCGGCAGTGCCCGGCCTTCGCGCGGGAGATGCGGCTTGCGCTCAGGACGGGCTGGGAGCGGCTCGAGATGGCGGCGCTTCGGGCGTCGCTTCCGGAGAGCCATTCGCACGATCGCTGGCGCCGGTGCGGGCCGGAGGCGCCGATGCCGCGGTTCAGCCCGGACCAGGCGCTTCAGCTCCTCTTCCTCCACGAGAAGAGCGTCAACCAGAGCTGGGAGCAGCCCCACCGGCGGCGGCGGCGGGGCGAGAGCGACGCGATATATTCGCTGCGCCTCGCCGCGATGTGGAGGGCCGAGAAGGATCTCGAGGCGGAAGCGGCGGCGCTTCGCCGGGCCGCCCGCTTCGAGGAGACGGGCGGCTGGCGCCACGCCGACGAGCCGCCGCCGCCGGAGTTGCCGCCGCTCAGCCAAGTGACGGGATGGTCGCGGGCGGGCGGAAAGCCGCCGCACCATGAGGGCACGGCTTTGTTCGGCGGGTGGCGGATCGCGGACATGGAGAAGAAGCTGGGGCGGGGGTGACGCCGGTGCCCTTCCGATGCTCCAGTAGCCGTCATGGGAGTTAATCCCATGACGTCAGTCGGCGCCCGGGGGGCGCCGCTGGCCGGCCTTGCGCGGCTCTTCGCGCTGCTTCGGCGGCCGCTACGCGGCCGGCGGCGCTGCGCTCGGCGCGCTTCGGCTTATTTCACCAGCTCGACCTGCTCGAACTCCAGCTCGACCGGAGTCGCGCGCCCGAAGATGGAGACTCCCACCTTGACCCGCCCGCGGTCGAAATCGAGCTCCTCGACGACTCCGTTGAAGCTCGCGAACGGCCCGTCCAGGACCTTGACCTGGTCGCCGATCTCATAATCGACGTTGATCTTGGTCTTGGGCGCTGCGGCGGCGGCCTCGTCCTTGGTGTTGAGGATTCGGGCGGCCTCGGCGTCGGTGATCGGCTGCGGCTTGCCGCTCGAGCCGAGGAAGCCGGTGACCTTGGGCGTGTTCTTGACGAGGTGGTAGACGTCGTCGTTCATGGCGAGCTTGGCGAGCACGTAGCCGGGGAAGAACTTGCGGTCGCTCGTCACCTTCTTGCCTCGGCGGACCTCGGTGACCTTCTCGGTCGGGACCTCGACCGCCTCGACCAGCTGGGCGAGGCCGAGGCGGTTGGCCTCGGACTGGATGGCGTCGCGGACCTTGTTCTCGAAGCCGGAATAAGCGTGGATGATGTACCAGCGGGACATGTGGATCTTACCTTGGTCTGGCCGGGGCTAGCTGAGCAGTCCGAGCAGGCTGCTGACGATGGTGGAGAAGGCGTAGTCGACGATGAAGAAGAAGATTCCGAGCAGGGTGGTCATGATCAGGACCATGATTCCGGTCGTCACAGTCTCCTTGCGGGTCGGCCAGGAGACCTTGCCGGTCTCGGCCCTGACCTGGCGGAGGAATTCGCCGGGATTGACTCTTGCCACGTCGCCTGTGTCCTTTTCGGTTCAGCGCCTTTTCGGGCAGCCGCCCTCGACCGGGGGGCCGGTCAGCCGAGCTTTGCCGATGCGTGCGAGGCTCGCGAGATAGCGTTGACGAGGGTCGATGGCAAGGGCGGCGGTGGAGGGAAAAGGGGAGCGTCTTGCGGACGCACGCCGCTGCGGCTATCTGGCTCGCTCCGCAGGAGTGTAGCTCAGTCCGGTTAGAGCATCGGTCTCCAAAACCGAGGGTCGTGGGTTCGAATCCCTCCACTCCTGCCATTTTCCGAATCGTCGAGCTCAGCGGCCGTCGCTGGAGTGAATCCTGTCCCCCGGATCAAGTCCAGGGGCAGGCTGGCCGGCCGCTGCGCTCTCTTCACGCCGCTCGACGATTGCTTCGCGATCCTTTCCCTGCGCCCGGGC
>DATHBY010000497.1:0-4042 GCA_035295885.1 Allosphingosinicella sp. | reverse complement strand
AGGAGGAGGAGACGAGGAGCTGCGACGAGATCGTGCTCATGATCGCGGACAGCAATGCGGCGAGCAGGAAACCGGCGATCAGCGGATGGAAGAGGAGCCCCGAAAGGACGATGAAGATCGTCTCCGGATCGGCGACGCTGACTCCGCTCCGGGCCGCGTAGGCGACTCCGATGAAGCCGGTGGCGAGCGCTCCGAGCAGGGTCACCAGCATCCAGACCATGCCGATGTTGCGCATCGCCGGAATGTCCCGGACTGAGCGCACCGCCATGAAGCGGACGATGATGTGCGGCTGGCCGAAATAGCCCAGGCCCCAGGCGAGGCTGGAGACGATGGCGACGAAGCTGAGCTCGCCGATCATTCCCAGCATCGCCGGATTGATCCTGGCGACCTCGGCGGTCACCGCTCCCGGCCCGCCGAGGTCCATCATCGCCACGACCGGGACGAGGAGCAGGGCCGCGAACATGATCGTGCCCTGGACGAAATCGGTGAGGCTCACCGCGAGAAAGCCGCCGAACAGCGTGTAGACGACGACCACTCCGGCCGTGATCCACAGACCGGCGGAATAGTCCCAGCCGAACGCCTCCTCGAACAGCTTCCCCCCGGCGACCACTCCGGCCGACGTGTAGAGGGTGAAGAAGACGATGATGACGAGGGCCGAAAAGACCCTGAGCATCCGGCTTCGGTCGTCCAGCCTCTTCTCGAAGAAGTCGGGGAGGGTGAGGGCGTCGCCGGCGCGCTCGGTATGGACTCGCAGGCGGGGGGCCACGACCAGATAATTGGCGAGCGCGCCCGCGAAGAGGCCGACCGCGATCCAGCTCCCGCTCAGGCCCGAGACGTACATCGCTCCCGGAAGGCCCATCAGCAGCCAGCCGCTCATGTCGGAGGCGCCGGCGGACAGGGCCGCGACGGGAGGGCTCAGCCTGCGCCCGCCCAGGAGATAGCCGCTGATGTCGTCGGTCGACTTGCGCCAGGCATAGAAACCGATCGCCAGCATGCCGATGAAATAGACCGCGAGCGAGACGATGACGCCGGTTTCCATTGGGCTGTGCTCCGCTCAGTCGGCTCGAATCGGCCGCTTCGCTCATCCAGCACATGAAGCACGCGGTCGGCAATCGGGAAGACGGCGCCGGCAAGCGCCTCAGGCCGGCGCGAACTCTCCGCTCGCCTCGTCGAGCAGGTGCAGGACCCCGTCGGCAATCGCGAAATAGGCGCCGTGGAGCGTGAGGCGGCCGTCCGACTCGCGCTCGCCCACCCAAGGGAAGGTGCGCAGATTGGCGAGGCTGACCCGGACGCCCTCCAGCTCCATCGCCCGGAAATCCTCGCCATGCTCGGCCCTGACCTTGTCGCGCGCTTCGCGCAGCAGCTCGATCCAGTCGGCGATGAAATGGCCCTCGCCATGGGCGGCGTCGTCGAACTGGCCGGTCAGAGCCGCCGCGCAGCCGCCGCAAAAGCCGTGGCCCATCACCACAACCTCCTCGACCTGGAGCTGGGTGACTGCGAATTCGAGCGCCGCCGAGACCCCGTGATGGCCGCCGGTCGTCTCGTAGGGCGGCACCAGGGCCGCGACGTTGCGGACCACGAACATCTCGCCCGGGCCGGAATCGAAGATCTGGGTCGGATCGACCCGGCTGTCCGAGCAGGCGATGACCATCACCCGGGGGCTCTGCCCCTCGGCAAGCTGCGACCAGCGCTCCCGCTCGCGCGCCCAGCCGGTCTCGCGGAAGCGGCGATAACCTTCGATCAGATCGGTGATCCTGGCCAAGCTGGTTGTCCTCCCAAACCGTTCGGGCTGAGCCTGTCGAAGCCCGTTGCTTCGCCGCGCCTAAGAGAAGAGAAGGGCCTCGGCAAGCTCAGCCGGACATCGGAACGACCGCCCTGCAGCGGCGAGATGGCGCAGGACCTGCGATGGCGCTAGGCAGGCCGCACTTGCGGGAGCGTTCCATGGCCAGTGAGAAGTTCACCAAGAAGAATGACTCGATCGAGATCCGGCTTCCGGACGTGACGAAGGCGGCCTTCAGGGAGAAGTGCCGGCGGGACGGCCGCACGGCCAGCGACGCTGTGCGATTCTTCATCGACGAGCAGCTCGATCCTCGAGGGAGCGTTCGCCGGCGCCGCAGGTCGCTTTGGCGATTCGGCGCGGCCGTCGCGGCCGGAGCCGTCCTGGGCGGGGGCCTGGCGGCGCCGTCCATTGCCGCTTCCGTCGACAACAGCAGATCGGCATTCCGCGCGCTGGACCGGGACCACGACGGCGCTCTGACTTATGAGGAGTTTCGTTCCCGGTAGAGGGGAGCGGGGCGCCGAGCCCATTGTCGGGACGCGTTTTCGGCTTGTCCGGACACGACATCGCTGGTGCGCCGGGAAGCAAAAGGGCTTGGTCGGCGCCATGACCGACAGCCCCGGAACAGCGCGGCGGACGAATTGGGCCGCCGGGATTCGCAACCTCGCCGGCCTCGCCCTGCTCGTGGTCGGCTTCCACAGCCTGGTCGCAAAGCCGTTCTACATCGCGTCCGAATCGATGATGCCCGGACTGCAGGCCGGAGATCGGATACTGGTCAGCAAATATCCCTACGGCTGGTCCTACGCGTCGCCGAGCTTCCACCTGTTGCCGTTCTTCGAAGGTCGGTTGTTCGGGTCGATGCCCGAACGGGGCGACATCGTGATCGTATTTCCGCCCCGGTCCGGAAAGAGCGACGACCTGATCAAGCGCGTGATCGGCCTGCCCGGCGACACGGTGCAGATGGTGCGGGGCCGGCTGTGGCTCAACGGAAAGCCCGTCCCGACCCTGGACCTGGGCTGCCGCCGCTTTCGGGCCGGCTCGAACCTGCGTTGCTCCGCGAACGACCGGGAGGCGCGCCCGGGAAGCGAACAGGGCCAATATTATTGCTCCTTCCGTGTCCTGAGGGAAACCCTGCCCGGCGGACGCTCCTACGAGGTCCTCGACCTCTATCCGAGCCGCCAGGACGACACGGCGCCGTACAAGGTCCCCGTGGGGCATGTTTTCCTGCTGGGGGACAATCGCGATAATAGCGCCGACAGCCGATTGCCGGTGACGTCGGATGGGCTGGGCGGGGCTGTTCCGTTCGAGGCTGTCGTCGGCAGGGCCGAGTTCATCACCCACTCGCTCAAGGGCGACGCGACCTGGAACCCGACGACCTGGTTCTCGGATTTTCGAACCGATCGCTCAGGCGCCTCGCTTCGGCCCAAGGGGTGACTCGTCGGCTTGTTGTTAAGACCGGTGAGGATCGCTATCTGCCCCCCATGAGCGAAGCCGATCCGATCCTCGTCCCGGCGCCCGCGCCGCGCCAGCGCAAGCCCGACTGGATCCGGGTCAAGGCGCCGACCAGCACCGGCTTCGCCGAGACGAAGAAGCTGATGCGCAGCCTCAACCTCGCCACCGTCTGCGAGGAGGCGGCCTGTCCCAATATCGGCGAATGCTGGACCAAGAAGCACGCCACGGTGATGATCCTGGGCGACACCTGCACCCGCGCCTGCGCCTTCTGCAACGTCAAGACGGGGATGCCGCGGGCGGTCGACCCGCTCGAGCCCGAACATGTCGCCACCGCGGCGGCCGAGCTCGGCCTCACCCATATCGTCGTCACCTCGGTGGACCGGGACGATCTTCCCGACGGCGGAGCGAAGCAGTTCGTCAGGGTGATCGAGGCGCTGCGGCGCAACACTCCCTCGACCACGATCGAAATCCTGACGCCCGACTTCCGCAACAAGGCGGACGCGGCAGTTGAGTCGATCATCGAGGCCGGGCCCGACGTCTACAACCATAATCTGGAGACGGTGCCGCGGCTTTACCCGACGATCCGCCCGGGCGCGCGCTATTATGCGTCACTGCGCCTGCTCGAGAGCGTCAAGCGGCACGATCCGAAGATCTTCACCAAGTCAGGGGTGATGGTCGGGCTCGGCGAAGAGCGGCTCGAAGTTCACCAGGTGATGGACGACATGCGCTCCGCGGGTATCGATTTCCTGACCATGGGCCAGTACTTGCAGCCGACCCCGCGGCACGTCCGGGTCGACGAGTTCGTCACCCCCC
>DATHBY010000496.1:0-3157 GCA_035295885.1 Allosphingosinicella sp. | reverse complement strand
CCGCCGCCCGCCAACGCCTTCCTCGGCCGGGCCGCGCGCCCCGGAATGACCGCCGGCTGCACCAATCCCGCAGCGCTCCGCGGCGGCCGTGCGAAGCTCGATTCCTACTGGTTCACCATGGCTCCGCCGCAGCCCGGCGCCCAGCCGACAATCTGGTCGAGCCGAGGCACTCCGCCGACTCCGTTCCTGCGCACGGAAGGACTGGTCACCGCCGAATGCCGGCACAGTGGCCAGGCCGGCTATCTGGCGGTGACCGAGAATGCCGACCCGGACGACACCCGCACCGACCGGATCCCGGGCGACGTCTACATGGCGGGCAAGCTCAACCCGGGCTGGGGCCTCCACCTCGCCGACATGAACGTCGCCCAGGGCGACCTCATCCGCCTGGTCGAGGCGCAGGCGGCGAAGAGGAGGTAGCCGTCATCACGGCGAACGCCTTCCAATTGTCAGTCCTCGAGCGTGAAGATCGCCTCGACCGGATATCCCAGCGCCCGCGCCAGCCTCAGCGCGAGGAGGGTGGACGGAATGAAGACGCCGTTCTCGACGGTGTTGATGGTCTTGCGGCTTACCCCGACCAGCTCCGCCAGCGCGGCCTGGGTAAGGCCGCGCTCGGTTCGAAGGTCGTGCAGGCGATTCGACAAGCCTTCAGCCATCGCGAAGGGCGCGGCGTTCGAGGATTCCGAAAGTGACGAGCGCACCGGCGAGGGAGACGGTGAGGATGATGTGGATTGCCTCCCTCGGCATGACGCGATCGAAGGCGGTGAGGGCGTAGATGGCGACCGAGGTGCAGACGGCCAGCCAGAAACCCACGGCATAGGCCCGGGCGCGATGCGCGCGCGTCGCCTCGTCGTCCATCAGGGCCCGAACCTTTTTGCTCCGAAAGACTCCGCCGCCGGTCGCGAGGAGCAGGAGCAGAGCCAGGGCCCAGACCAGCCAGGCCGCGACCTTCACCTGGTCGACGGTGCGCGTGGGATCGTCCGGGCCGATCGCGAATATGGTCTGGCCCGACAGGAACAGCACGGCCATCACCGGCATCATCCGCGCCCGGCGGTGCGACAGCCTTTCGGCGGTCTCGAATTCCGAATTGGTCATCTCGTCTCTCCATTGAATTGGGATGCGGCCGATCCGGGCCTTGCATCGGGGTGGCGCCCGCCGGGCGCCAGCAGCTTCAAAAGGCCGCCGGCGACGATCGCTGCGAGCAGGAGCGATGCCCCGACGTCGCTGGCATAATGATCTTGCGAAAGGATTCGCTCGGCGCCCACCAGCAGCGGAATGGCGAGCAGCGCCGCCGCCCAGCGCGGGAAGAGCATGGCTAGCGGAAGGAACAGGGCCGCATAGAAAGCGGCGTGGCCCGAGGGGAAGGACCCATATTCCGGCCCCATGAACCAGCGGTCGGAGCCGGTACCGTCCGCCAGGGCCTGAAAAGGCCGGAGGCGTCCGAACGGCGGCTTGGCGAAATCCGCGATCGCGGTGCACAGGAGCTGGGTGCTGCCGACATAGAACAGCCGGCCGGCCCAGAGGGGGCGGCGCCTGAAGCCGTTACGGATTAGCGCGGCAAGGATCAGGGTGCCGCCGAGCAGGAAGGTGGTGACCGCCTTTCCGGACGCGACGTCGAGGAGCGAAAGCGCGCCGCCCCACACCCTGTCCACCTCGTCCGCCGTGTAGTCGGTTCGGGCGAGGAACCCGTCCGCTCCGGCCAGGCCGGCGATGATCAGCAGCAGGCCGAACGCGGCTGTGAGCCAGGCAATTCCAGCCCCGTGCGCCTCGGGTTCGTCCATCACCGCCTCCCAATTTGTAACCTGTAGGTGACATGTAACCTGAAGGTTACAAGCCCGTCAACGCAAAATCGTCACGTCTCGTCCCGGAGCGAAGCTTTGGGGTTGCCCCGGCGAATCGGCGGCCGGTAGAGCCGTGCCATGGGAGGGGACGCGCCACGGCCGGTCGACGGAGTCATGCGGGGGCGGGCTCACCTGTTCCCGCTGCGCGTCTATTTCGAGGACACCGACCTCGCCGGCATCGTCTATTACGCCAATTACCTGCGTTTCATCGAACGCGCCCGCTCCGAAATGCTCCGGCTGGTCGGGATCGACCAGCGCGGGGCTCTCGAAGGCGGGGAGGGCGTCTATGTGGTCGCCGAGGTCGCGGTGAAGTATCGGGCGCCCGCCAAGCTCGCGGACGAGCTGGTGGTGGTTACGGAGATCGAGGAGGTGCGCCCGGCGAGCGTGCTCATTCATCAGCGGGTCATGCGGGGGGATGAACTTCTCGCCGATGCCAGGGTCACCGCGGCCTTCCTGACTCCGGAAGGTCGTCCCAGGCGCCATCCGCGCGCGTGGGTCGAAATGTTCGAGCGGTTGCTGGAGGAAGGAAGAGCGTGAGCGGACTAGCGATGACCGGAGCGGACATGTCGCCAGTCGCACTGTTCCTTCAGGCGGACGTCGTCGTCAAAGCGGTGATCGTGGGACTTCTCCTCGCCAGCATCTGGACGTGGGCGATTATCATCGGCCACGCCCTGAAACTCCGCCGGGCGTCCACCGGCTCGAAGGACTTCGAACGGGATTTCTGGAAGGCGGACGACATCGACCGCTTCTACGAGACCCGAGGCAAGTCAGACATTCCCAGCGCCAGGGTGCTCGCCGCGGGAATCGCCGAGTGGCGCCGCTCGACCGGCGGCAAGGTGATCGACCGCGAGGGCGCCCGCTCGCGCCTCGCCCTCGTTATGCATTCGGCGCTGACCGAGGAGGTCGACAGGCTCGCGGTCCGCCTCAACATCCTCGCCACGGTCGGCTCGGTGGCGCCCTTCGTCGGGCTGTTCGGCACCGTCTGGGGAATCATGCGCAGCTTCACGGCGATCGCCGGGGCCAACAATACCAGCCTCGCCGTTGTCGCCCCCGGAATCGCCGAAGCCCTGTTCGCCACCGCTCTCGGCCTGTTCGCCGCCATCCCGGCGGTGATCGCCTACAACCGCATGAGCTACGGCATCAACCGCCTCGAAGCGCGCCTCCAGCGCTTCGCCGACGGCTTCCACGCGACGCTCAGCCGAGAGCTGGAGCTGGAAGGATGAGGGCGTGTCGTCTTAATTCCTCCCCCGGATTTGCGGGGGAGGGGGACCAGCCGGAGGCTGGTGGAGGGGTTCTACGGAGTCGGCAAGGCCCCTCCA
>DATHBY010000495.1:0-5695 GCA_035295885.1 Allosphingosinicella sp. | reverse complement strand
GTCCCGCCGCGCCGCGTCCAGGCGAGCCAGAGGAAGCCGGTCAGCAAGGCAACGAGCAGCGCCAGCCCGAGCCAGAGGGGCAGTGCGACGAGCCCGATGCCGAGGACATCGCCGTAAAGCAGTTCCCCGCCCGCCGGGGCGGCGCCTCCGCCCGCCAGGTCCGCGGTCACCTGAAGGGCCTGATCGCCCATGTGGCGCAGGCTGCGCGGGTCCAGCGCCTCCAGATTGTCGCCGGGGCTGTGATAGCGGGTCTCGTTGCCGATGATGGCGAAGTTGAGGGTCGTCCACGGCCGCTCCTTCAGGACGGCGACATCGGTCTGGTTCGGGATCAGTCGGGAGAAATCCGTGGTCAGCGAATTTCCGGCCGGCCGGTCCACGGAGCGGGCGTAATGGCGGATCGCCCGGCCGTTGGGACGGCTCGTCTCGAACATGATCGCCGGTCCGGTGGTGCCGCGCGATTCCAGGTTCACGAGCGTGTCGACCCGAGCCGCCAGCGGATCCTTCTCCAGAAAGGCGCGGGCGCCGATCAGCCCGGTCTCCTCGCCCTCGTTGAACAGCAGGCTCACCGGACGCTCCAGCGGCCGGTCCCTGAGCAAGGCCGCCACCTCCAGCATCGAGGCGATGCCGATGCCGTCGTCCGCCGCGCCCGGGCCGGCCGGGGTCGAATCGTAATGCGAGACGAGCAGCACATGCCGCCCTTCGGCCGGCCCGATGGTGGCGACGACGTTGCGGACACGCGCGCAGGAGACGGTCTGCGACTTGTCGGAGCCGTTGCAAGTGAAGCTGTCGGCGATGCGCGGAGCCAGCCCGAGCGCCCGAAGCTCGGCGAGGAGCCGGCTACGCACTTCGTCATTGGCGGCGCTGTCGACCGGATGAGGCCGCTGGTCTCCCAGGATCCGCCGCAGCCGCTCCATGGCGCGGGCGGTATCGAAACCGCCCGCGACCTGCTCCTGCACCTGCGGTGGAGCCACGAGCTCAGCCTTGAACCCAAAGGCCGCGATGAGTAGCAGCAGAAGCGCAGCGACTATTCCCGCCCGTGTCATCTTGTCCCCCATTACCGCGTCGCCATATCGCTTTCCCCGCGCCGCTGCGATAGCAGGCGCTGGCGTCAGCTGGAGTTTGAATCATGGGTTATCGGGTGGTCGTGGTCGGCGCGACCGGCAATGTCGGGCGCGAGATGCTGAACATCCTCGCCGAGCGCGAATTCCCGCTCGACGAGGTCGCCGCCGTGGCCTCGCCGCGCTCGACCGGGGACATCATCGATTTCGGCGACAGCGGCACCGAGCTCAAGGTCCGCAACATCGAGCATTTCGACTTTGCCGGCTGGGACATGGCCCTGTTCGCCGCCGGATCGGCCGTCTCGCGGGAATATGCGCCGCGCGCCGCCGGCGCCGGCTGCACGGTGATCGACAACAGCTCCCTCTACCGGATGGACCCCGACGTTCCGCTGATCGTGCCGGAGGTGAATGCCCGCGCCATCGACGGCTATCGCCGCAAGAACATCATCGCCAACCCCAATTGCTCGACCGCCCAGATGGTGGTGGCCCTGAAGCCGCTGCACGACGCGGCCGGAATCCGCCGGGTCGTCGTCTCGACCTACCAATCCGTCTCCGGCGCCGGGAAGAAGGGGATGGATGAGCTGTTCGAGCAGAGCCGCAACATCTTCGTCGGCGACACCAACGAGGCCGCCGTCTTCACCAAGCAGATCGCCTTCAACGTCATCCCCCATATCGACGAGTTCCTCGACGACGGCTCGACCAGGGAGGAATGGAAGATGGTGGTCGAGACCAAGAAGATCCTCGACCCGAAGATCAAGGTGACCGCGACCTGCGTCCGGGTGCCGGTCTTCGTCGGCCATTCGGAAGCGATCAACATCGAGTTCGAGCGCGAGATCTCCGCCGGGGAGGCGCAGAAGATCCTTCGCGAGGCTCCGGGAGTCATGCTCGTCGACAAGCGCGAGGACGGCGGCTACGTCACCCCGGTCGAAGCGGTCGGCGAATATGCCACCTATATCAGCCGGGTCCGCGAGGATTCGACGGTCGAGAACGGCCTCAACCTCTGGTGCGTCTCGGACAATCTCAGGAAAGGGGCGGCTCTCAACGCGGTCCAGATCGCCGAACTGCTCGGCCGCAAGCATCTCCAGAAGGCGGCGTAACCCGTCGTCGCGAGCGAAGCGCAGCAATCCAGCCGCGGTTCTGGATTGCTTCGTCGCTTCGCTCCTCGCAAGGACGACTGGAGGAGGTGGCTATGCCAGATGAGATGACCGGCGGCTGCGCCTGCGGGCGGATCCGCTACACGGCGCGGGTCGAGAATGACGAAGCTTACCTCTGCCACTGCCGGATGTGCCAGCGCGCCACCGGGGGCGTGTCGATCGCCTTCAAGAATATGAAGAAGGCCGACGTGACCTGGGGGCATGAGCCCGACTGGTATGCTTCCTCGCCGATCGCCCAGCGGCCTTTTTGCCGCGAATGCGGCACCTCGCTCGGTTTCGCCTTTCCCGACAGCGAGAATATGGACATCACCGTCGGCTCTTTCGACGATCCCTCGCGTTTCAAGCCCAAGCACCATTTCGGCGCGGAGAGCCTGCACCGCGCCTGGATCAACACCGAAGGACTGCCGGAATATCGCACCGATGAGTACAAGCCCCTTGTCGACCGCTGGATGGCCGCCACCGGGAAGGTGCCGGACTAGCCGTCGCGCGGGTGACGAATGACTGAGCCCGTCACCCGCCGTTTCACCGCCTCCGACGGCGCCCAGCTCGCCTGGCACGAGCTTGGCGAGGGGGGCGCCGGCCCGGTGGTGCTCCTCCACGGCCTTTTCTCCAACGCCGAGACCAACTGGATCCGCTTCGGCCACGCCGCCGAGATCGCCTCGCGAGGCCTTCGAGTCATCATGCCCGATCTGCGCGCTCACGGGCAAAGCGCCGCGCCGCACGACGAGGCTTCCTACCCGCCCGATATCCTCGCCCGCGACGGGCTCGAGCTGATCGGCCATCTCGGCCTCACCGATTACCATCTGGGCGGCTATTCGCTCGGCGCCCGGACCGCGGTTCGGATGATCATCCTCGGCGCCAGGCCGAGGCGGCTGATCGTTTCGGGCATGGGGCTGCGCGGGCTGCTCCGCACCGGCTCGCGTTCGGACCATTTCCGCAAGATCCTGACCGGCATGGGCACGCACCAGCGCGGCTCGAACGAGTGGCTTGCCGAAGCCTTCCTCAAGACCACCGGCGGCGACCCCGAGGCGCTTCTGCCGCTGCTCGGCAGCTTCGTCGATTCGAGCGAGGCGGAGCTTCGCGCCATCGGCGTTCCCACTTTGGTCGTGTCCGGGGCCGAGGACCAGGACAACGGCCCGGCGGGGGAGCTCGCGGAGCTGCTCCCGGACGCCCGTTTCGTTGAGGTCCCCGGCAACCATATGAGCTGCGTAACCAAGCCCGAGCTGGGCCGGGCGATCGCCGATTTCCTCGCCCTTGATTCAGAACAAACCGAGGCGCAATAGCCCAGGCCAACCAGACCAGAAACGAGGATGCTTACCGATGAAAGCCACCGTATCCGCTCTCGCCCTCGCCGTCTGCCTCGCCGCCTGCACCAATGCTTCGGCCGACACCTCGGTCGACACGGCTTCCACGGCTCCGGCGGCAACGGCCGCCAATGCCGACCGGCGCGCGCCCACGGTCGAGGAGGCCCGAGCCTTCGTCGCCCGCGCAGAGAAGGAATTGTCCGAATTCTCGGTGCTCAACAGCCGCGCCCAGTGGGTCAACTCCACCTACATCACCGACGATACCGACGCCCTCGCCGCCCATTTCGGGACCATCGGTACCGAGATGTCGGTCCGCTTCGCCAACGAGGCCGCCCGTTACGCCAATGTGCCCGGCCTCGACTACGACACCAAGCGCAAGCTCGACATATTGCGCAGCGCGCTGGTGCTGCCGGCGCCGACGACGCCGGGGGCCGCCGCCGAGCTCAACACCATCGCCACCCGTCTCCAGTCCACCTACGGCAAGGGCCGCGGTACGCTCGACGGCAAGCCGATGACCGGCAACGACCTCGAGGAGAAGATGGGCACGGTCCGCAACCCGGCCCAGCTCAAGGAGATGTGGACGAGCTGGCACACCAATGTCGGCAGGCCGATGCGTCCCGATTACGTCCGGCTGACCGAGATCGCCAACCAGGGCGCCAGGGAGCTCGGCTATTCGGACACCGGCGCGATGTGGCGCTCGCGCTACGACATGCCGGGGGACGAGTTCGCGGCGATGACCGATCGCCTGTGGAACGAGGTGAAGCCGCTCTACGACGAGCTCCACTGCTACACCCGAGCCAAGCTGAACGACAAATATGGCGATTCCGTCCAGCCCGAGACCGGTCCGATCCGGGCCGATCTGCTCGGCAACATGTGGGCCCAGGAGTGGGGCAACATCTACGACGTGGTCGCACCGAAGGGAGCGGGGGACGTCGGCTACGATCTCACCGAATTGCTCGTCGCCAAGAAGTACACTCCGGAGAAGATCGTCCGCACCGGCGAGAACTTCTTCACCTCGCTGGGCTTCGCGCCGCTTCCGCAGAGCTTCTGGACCCGCTCGATGATCACCGCTCCGAGGGACCGCGAGGTGGTCTGCCACGCCTCCGCCTGGGACGTCGACAATATCGAGGACCTGCGCATCAAGATGTGCACCAAGGTCAATGCCGACGACTTCGTCACCGTTCATCACGAGCTCGGCCACAATTTCTACCAGCGCGCCTACAACAAGCAGCCGCTGCTCTATCTCGACAGCGCCAATGACGGCTTCCACGAGGCGATCGGCGACATGATCGCACTTTCGGTCACTCCCGAATATCTCGTTCAGGTCGGGCTTCTGCCGCGCAACAAGGTGCCGTCGGCGGACAAGGATATCGGACTTCTCCTTCGCCAGGCGATGGACAAGGTCGCCTTCCTGCCCTTCGGCCTGCTCGTCGACAAATGGCGGTGGCGGGTGTTCAGCGGCGAGATCGCTCCCACCGCCTACAACCAGGGCTGGAACGACCTGCGCCTTCAATATCAGGGCATCACGCCGCCGACGCCCCGCACCGAGACGGATTTCGACCCGGGCGCCAAATACCACGTGCCGGCGAGCGTGCCCTACACCCGCTACTTCCTCGCCCGGATCCTCCAGTTCCAGTTCTACCAGGCCGCCTGCAAGCAGGCCGGCTGGACCGGCCCGCTCCACCGCTGCTCCTTCTACGGCAACAAGGAGGTCGGCCGCCGGCTGAACGAGATGCTGGCAATGGGCGCCTCCAGGCCCTGGCCGGACGCGCTCGAGGCCTTCACCGGCAGCCGCGAGATGTCCGGCGGTCCGATGCTCGATTATTTCCGGCCGCTGATGGGCTGGCTCCAGCAGCAGAACCGGGGTCGCAAGTGCGGCTGGCAGGCCTGATCGGGCCTGGGGAAAAGAATCATAGCGTCGCCGTAGCGCAGGCCGGGACCCCGGGGGTGAAGGTCAATGGAGCTTTTACCCGCTGGGATGCCGGCCTGCGCTGTCACGGAGGGCTGCTGTTCAGCTCGGATGGCCCTCGGCCTCGCCCGCGCCCGCCTCGGGTTTGGTCGTCGGGTCCGGCGTCTGCTGGCAGGCGGCAGCGGCCTCGGTCGCGGTGATCGCGGCCGCCAGGACCTGGTTCACCGGCTTGCCGTCGCGGGCGCCGTTGCGGCGGGCGAGGGCGCGGGC
>DATHBY010000494.1:0-2810 GCA_035295885.1 Allosphingosinicella sp. | reverse complement strand
ACAAGCCAGAATCCCCACGTGGCCCGCCTCGTCCTGTCGGCCTTCATCGGCGTCGCGCCGGAACACAAGCTGCGCGTCATCGCTCCGGACGTGGGCGGCGGGTTCGGATCGAAGATCTTCATCTATGCCGAGGAGACCGTGTGCGTCTGGGCGGCCAAGAAGGTCAAGCGCCCTGTGAAGTGGACTTCGGACCGCACGGAGGCCTTCCTGTCCGACGCCCATGGCCGCGACCACGTCACCCACGCAGAGCTGGCAACCGACGAGAACGGCAAGATCCTGGGCCTGAGGGTTCATACCATCGCCAATCTCGGCGCCTATCTCTCCACCTTCTCGTCGTCGGTGCCGACCTATCTCTACGCCCCTCTCCTGTCCGGGCAGTACGACATCCCGGCGATCTATTGCGAGGTGGACGGCGTCTACACGAACACGGCGCCCGTGGACGCCTATCGCGGCGCGGGACGGCCGGAGGCCACCTTCGTGGTCGAACGCCTCGTGGAAAGGACCGCGCGCGAACTCGGCCAGGATCCGGCCGAATTCCGCAGGCGCAACTACATCCGCACGTTCCCCCATCAGACCCCGGTCATCATGACCTACGACACGGGGGATTACGCCGCCTCCCTCGACAAGGCGCTGGAGCTCGCCGACTACAAGGGTTTCAGCCAGAGAAAGCGCGAGAGCGCCAGTCGCGGAAAATTGCGGGGCATCGGCTTTTCGAGCTATATCGAAGCCTGCGGCATCGCTCCCTCGCAGGCCGTAGGGGCGCTGGGCGCAGGCGTCGGTCTGTGGGAATCCGCCGAGGTTCGCGTGAACCCGACGGGCTCCGTGGAGGTGCTCACCGGCTCGCACAGCCACGGACAGGGCCATGAGACCACGTTCGCACAGCTCGTCTCCGACCGGCTGGGCATCTCGATCGATCAGGTCAGCATCGTCCATGGCGATACCGACAAGGTGCAGTTCGGCATGGGAACCTACGGGTCGCGGTCCGGCGCGGTCGGCATGTCGGCCATTGCCAAAGCCATCGACAAGGTGATTGCGAAGGGCAAGAAGGTGGCCGCCCATGTGCTCGAAGCGGCCGAGGGCGACATCGAGTTCAAGGACGGCAAGTTCGGGGTGGCCGGCACGGATCGGGCTCTCGGCTTCGGCGAGGTGGCGCTGCAAGCCTATGTGGCCCATAAGTTCTCCGGCCAGGACCTGGAGCCCGGATTGAAGGAGGGAGCCTTCTACGATCCCACGAACTTCACCTTCCCGGCGGGCGTTCATATCTGCGAGGTGGAGATCGATCCCGATACGGGCGTCACCGCCATCGAGCGCTGGACGGCGGTGGACGATTTCGGGGTGATCATCAACCCGATGATCGTCGAGGGCCAGGTTCATGGCGGCATCGCCCAGGGCGTCGGACAGGCGCTTCTGGAGGGAGCCTTCTATGACCAGGACGGTCAGCTCGTAACCGCCAGCTTCAACGACTACTGCATGCCGCGGGCCATCGACCTGCCGTCGTTCCAGGTCGGTATGACGGTGACGCCATGCCCCTCGAACCCGCTCGGGATCAAGGGCTGCGGCGAGGCCGGAGCCATTGCGGCGCCGCCGGCGGTCATCAACGCCATCACCGACGCGCTCGGCCATGAGGACATCGCCATGCCGGCGACGCCCCAGGCCGTCTGGCGGGCAGCCCAGAAGGCGTCCATGCCCATCGCGGCGGAATAAGGGAGGACAGGGATGTATGCATTCGAATATCACCGCCCCACGAGCGTCCGGGAGGCTGCGGCTCTCGCCGGCAAGGCCGAGGACATCAAGTTCCTTGCAGGCGGGCACACCCTTCTGCCGACCATGAAGATGCGTCTGGCGGCTCCCGCCAATCTGGTCGATCTCGGCCAGATCGCGGAACTCCGTGGGATCGAGCGCTCCGGCGACGCGATCACCATCGGAGCCATGACCAAACACGCGGAGGTCGCGAACTCGACCGAGGTCCGGGAGGCCATCCCGGCTCTTGCCGAGATGGCCGAGCTCATCGGCGATCCTCATGTGCGCCATCGCGGCACGATCGGCGGCTCGATCGCCAACAACGATCCGTCCGCGGATTACCCCGCCGCCTGTCTCGCGTTGGGCGCCACCATCGTGACCAACAAGCGGAAGATCGCGGCGGACAGCTTCTTCCAGGGCATCTTCACGACGGCCCTGGAGGAAGGCGAGATCATCACCAGCGTCTCCTTCCAGGTTCCGTCGCAAGCCGCCTACGCCAAGTTCCGCAATCCGGCCTCGCGCTACGCCCTCGTGGGCGTATTCGTGGCCAAGCACGCGAGCGGGAGCCGGGTAGCCGTGACGGGAGCAGGCTCGAACGGCGTCTTTCGCGTGCCGGAGATGGAGCAGGCCCTCGGCCAGCGCTTTGCCGCCGAGGCCCTTGACGGGATCACCGTGCCGCCGGACGACATGAACAGCGACATCCATGCGGATGCGGCCTATCGGGCTCATCTTGTCGGCGTCATGGCGCGTCGTGCCGTGCAGGCGGCCACCTCCCGTCCCTGAAGGGCCGCCGGTCATGGCGGTCTTGTCCTGGGGCACCCTGGCCGAGAGACCGGGCGGGAGCGAAGGGGCGCGGCTGTCCGCCATGGGCGTGCATGATGTCCTTATGGAGCAGTAAAGCCCGTGGCTGAACGACCCGGTTCCATCGACGAGACATTGGCTCTCCTGCACGGCGCGGGCTACATTGCCGACCGCTCGCTCGCGACGGTGCTTTTTCTCGCGCTGAAGCTCGGACGGCCGCTCTTCCTGGAGGGGGAAGCCGGCGTCGGCAAGACGGAAATCGCCAAGGT
>DATHBY010000493.1:0-3140 GCA_035295885.1 Allosphingosinicella sp. | reverse complement strand
CTAAGCCATTGCCAGCGCGGCGCTTCCCCGCCATGGGCGGGGGCCATGGCGACCCCCGCTGCCGACCTCTCCCGGGACTTCAAGCAGGCGATGCGCCGAGTCGCCTCGACGGTGAACGTCATCACCGTCTGCGTCGCCGGCGAGCCGATGGGCATCACCGCCACAGCCATGTCGTCGCTTACCCTCGACCCGCCGAGCCTGCTCATCTGCATCAACCGCACCGCGTCCCTCCACAGCCCGATGGAGGACGTCTCCCATTTCTGCGTCAACGTCCTCCACCGCAGCCAGCAGGATATCGCCGGGATGTTCGCGGACCGCAGCCAGCAGGCGCTCCGCTTCGCCTCGGGCTGGGAGGTGGATTGCGACCGCCCCCCCCGCCTCGCCGACGCCCAGGCGGCGATCCTGTGCCGCCGGATCCGGCACTTCCCCTACGGGACCCACTCGATCTTCATCGGCGAGGTCGAGGAGGTGAAGGTTCGTGAGGACGTCGATCCGCTGCTTTATGTGGACGGAAGGTATGGGGGGGCGGGGAGCTAGGAGGGTCCTTCGATACGGGCCTTCGCCTTCGCTCAGTCCTACTGAGGATGAGCGGTTGGAAGCATGCCCTTAACCGCTCATTCCTGAGTAGCCGGTGAGCCTGTCAAACCGGCGTATCGAAGGATCCCCGCGAAACTACCCCCTGATGAACCGCTCCAACGCCTCGTGGGCCTCGTCGTCGGTGGTCTGGACGGGCGGATGCTTGCAGAAATAGGCGGCCGCCGGGTGAACCGGCCCCGCCAGGCCGCGGTCCTTGGCGATCTTGGCGCAGCGGATCATGTCGATCGCGACTCCGGCCGAATTGGGGCTGTCCTCGACCGAGAGGCGAAGCTCGAGGTTCATCGGCACTCCGCCAAACATCGATCCTTCCATCCTCAGGAAGCAGACCTTGTTGTCGTTCTGCCAGGCGACGTAGTCAGACGGGCCGACATGGATATTCTCGTCCTCGAGCCGGTGCTCGGCGACCGACTGCACCGCTTCCGTCTTCGAGATCTTCTTGGATGCGAGCCGCTTCCTGTTCGACATGTTGAGGAAGTCGGTATTGCCGCCGGTGTTGAGCTGGTAGGTCCGCTCCAGCTTCACGCCGCGCTTGTGGAACAGGTCGGTCAGGACCCGGTGGACGATCGTCGCGCCCAATTGCGCCTTGATGTCGTCACCGATGATCGGCACCCCCGCCGCCCGGAAGCGCTCCGCCCAGGCGGCGTCGCTGGCGATGAACACCGGGATGTTGTTGACGAAGGCGACTCCCGCCTCGAGCGCGCATTCGGCGTAGAATTCGGTCGCCTCCTGGCTTCCCACCGGCAGATAGTTGAGGAGGACGTCGGTCTCCGTCTCCTTCAGGCGCCGCACCACATCCGCCTTTTCCGGCTGGGCGTCGCCGGAGGGCAGGAAGGTGCGGTCGTCCGGCCATTCCGCCATATGCTCGGAATAGCCGTCGAGGATCCGCCCCATCTCGACCGTGACTCCGCTCTCCGGGACATGGTCGCAGAAGACGGCGGTGCAATTGGGCTTCTCGAAGATCGCTCCGGCGACGTCGCGACCGACCTTGCGGCGGTCGATGTCCCAGGCGGCGACGATCCTGATGTCCTTGGGCCGGTAGCCGCCAAGGTCCCAGTGCATGAGTCCGATCTGGTCGTTGGCTCCGCCATTTTGATAATGCGCCAGCCCCTGCACGAGCGAGCTCGCGCAATTGCCGACTCCGACGATGGCGATGTTGATCGCCTTGGGATCGTGGAGGCTCATCAGGCGGCGAGCCGGTCAGGACGGTTGTGGGCCGAGCGCGCGCTCATATGGGCGCAGAGGTCTGAAAAAGACATAGGTTGTAACTATACTCCGAGCCGCTTGGCGATGTCTATGCGCTCGTCTGCCTCCCCTGATGGGACAGCGCAAGCGCGCTCAGGCGCTACTCGAATTAAGCCCATGGTCCAATGGCAAAATTCCGGCGCGATGAACCGCTCGCTTCCGTTCCGCTTCGTTTCGGGGCTTGCCGGGCGACGGCGACGGTCATTGATATAGCCTTTCGTTGACCGTCATGACGCGGGCGCCCCAGCTCCCGAGCGCCAGTCGGGAGACGGATGCCGGGTCCGAATCGAAGCGCAGCAAATTGTCGATCGGCAGTCCGAGATAATGAGCGATGACCCCGCGTATGATGTCGCAGTGGCTGACGCAGACGACGGCTGCGCCGGGATGCTCGGCGGCGATGGCGGTCAGAGCCGCGGTCGCGCGCGCGACGGCTTCGGCCATGCTCTCGCCGCCGGGCGGCCGCGCCGTGCCTCGGGCCTCGTTCCACTCTCCCCAGGCCGGGTCGCCTTCGAGATCGTCGAAGCTACGCCCGGTCCAGTCGCCGAAATCGAGCTCGTCGAGGGAGTCGGAGATCTGCACCTTGAGCTCGTGCGCCTCCGCGATCTGACGCGCCGTGTAATAAGCGCGCTCGCGCGGCGAAGAGTAAACCGCCGCGATCGGCTCCACCGCCAGCAGATCGGCGACGATCTCCGCCTGCTCGAGGCCCTCTGCGCTGAGCGCCACGTCCCGCCGCCGCCCGCTCAAGGTACGGCCCAGCTCGACGTGCGCGGCATGGCGGATGAGCAGGATCGTGGCGGTCAATCGATATTCCCCTTCCCAAGGACGTCGTCATAGCTCGGCACCCGCCCCGACTGAACGGCGCGCCGGGTCGTTTGATCCGGACGCAAGGCTGGCGGCGGCGCGCGGCACGCTGGACGGACATAATAACGCCCGCGGAATGCCTTCAGGAACAAGTTCTTAGCTGGTGAGTTGGCATGGCACAGCTGGGGGAGCTTCCTGCCTTGACCACCCATACCGGTCCCGTTGCGCGCGAAGCGCGGGATGACAGCAGCATTCGAATTCTCATCACCACTGAAGCGATGGGCGGCGTTTGGCAGTACAGCCTCGATCTCGCCCGCGGCCTTGCCCGCCTCGGGCATGAAACGGTGATCGCCCTCGTGGGCCCCGCCGCAACGGACGAGCAGATCAGGGCTGCGACCCGGATTCTGGGCCTGCGCCTCATCGACACCGGCTTCCCACTCGACTGGCGGTCCGGGGACGAAGCCTCGTTTGTCCGGGCGGCGGAATCCAGCGCCGTTCTG
>DATHBY010000492.1:0-6335 GCA_035295885.1 Allosphingosinicella sp. | reverse complement strand
CCGTCCCAAGCGAGGTCGGTGGTGCTCTCGCCCGGCCCGGAGGCGGCGTAGACATAGGCGGCGCAGCAGCGGCTCGACTGCGAGGCGCAGAGCAATTTGCGCTCGTCGGCCTTGCCGATTGTGATGTTCGACGCCGACAGGTTGCACAGGATCAGCGCCCCGGCGAGCGCACCCACGGTCGAGGGCGGCTGCGGAGCCCAGTAATCCTCGCAAATCTCGACATGGAAGATGAAGTCGTCGAGATCCTCGGCGGCGAAGACGAGGTCGGTTCCGAACGGCACCGTCCCGCCGGCGACGGCGATGTCGATGCCGTTGAGGCCGATTCCGGATACGAACCACCGCTTCTCGTAATATTCGCGGTAATTGGGCAGGAAGCTCTTCGGCACAACGCCCAGGATCCGCCCGCGCGAGACGACCAGAGCGCAATTGTAGAGGCGGCCGTTGCGCCTAAGCGGCGCACCGATCACCAGGACGGGCGCCAGCCTGGCGGTGGAGTCGCGGAAGCGGGCGATTCCGTCCTCCACCGCGTCGAGGAACGCCTCCTGAAGGAACAGGTCGTCGACAGCATAGGAGGAGACGTTGAGCTCGGGATAGACGACGAGGTCGCAACCGCGTCTGTCCGCTTCCTCGGCCAGCGCGATCGCCTGGTCGACGTTGAACGCGACGTCGCCGGAGGAGCCGGTCGGGCTCGCCGCCGACACCCGGACGAAGCCGTGGCGGTGGATCGCCTCGAACGGCGCCTTTTTGGCCATCACAGCATCTCCGTCATCATCTCAACGGCGACCTTCATGCATTTGACGCGCGTAGCACCTCTGCCGCCGGGACCGAAATGTTCCTCGCGATGGGCGGTGGAGCGGCCTGCCCGCGCGCAGCCGAAATGGACCAGGCCGGGCTCGTCGCCCTTGTCTGCGAAGCCGGTGATCGACAGGGCGATATTGGCCCGCGAGCGCTCGACCGCTCCCTCCGCCATGGCGATCGCGACCTCGCGCGAAACCGCTCCCTTCTCCCGGATCAGGTCCATCGGCACTCCGAGCATCTCGTTCTTGGCCTCGTTCGAATAAGTGACGAAGCCGCGCTCGAAGGCGTGGGCGACGCCCTGGACGTCGGTGAGCAGTGAGGCCAGCATCCCGCCGGTGCAGCTCTCCGCCGTGGCCAGGCGCAGGTTCCGTTCGGCGGCCTTCTGGAGCAGGCGCCGGGTCGCCTCTTCCGTCTCGTCGGGGAGCAGCGGCGACAGGGTTTCGGTATCGTTCAAGACTTCTTCCTCGGGCGTTTCGCGCCAAGGAACCGGTCGCTGGCGCCAGTTGTTCCAGAGGCCGAACGAGGAGAGCTGATCATGGTTACCGAACGCAAGATGGACGCCACCCACCTCCTGGCCGAGGATCACCGCAAGGTCGAGGACCTGTTCGAGCAGTTCGAGAAAGCCGGCGGCGACGGCCGCAAGGAGAAGATCGCCCGCCAGATCTGCACCGAGCTCAAGGTCCACTCGATGATCGAGGAGGAGATTTTCTACCCGGCGCTTCGCGGCAAGATCGACGACGACGACCTCGACGAAGCCTATGTCGAGCATGACGGAGCCAAGATGCTGATCAACGAGATCGAATCGGGCGGCCCGGACGAGCATTTCTACGAGGCCAAGGTGAAGGTCCTGAAGGAGCAGATCGAGCACCACGTCAAGGAAGAGGAGAAACAACAAGGAAACCTCTTCCAGCAGGCCCGGGCCACCGACGTCGACCTCGAAGCGCTCGGGCGGCAGATGGCCGAGCGCAAGGCCGAGCTGATGACTCTCGCCGAGTCCGAGGGCGGCCTGCCGCCGGCGATTCCGGCGACGATGACCTCGGAGGGCTGAACGATGCGCAAGGGGGCCGTCATCACCGGCATCGCCGCGGCCTGCGCCGCGGGCCTGGGCTTTGCCGCCTCGTCGCTCTGGCGCCGCCGGGCCTCGGGGGGCGGCGGTCCGGGTGCCCGGCCGGCGATCAGCGGCAGCGGCGGCCACGGCGCCGTCGGCGAATCGGGCGCGGCCCGCTCGGCCGGCCCCGAGGCGATGCGCGACCCGCCGTCGGATTGGAGCAAGGTGGACGAAGCCTCGGACGAGAGCTTCCCGGCCAGCGACCCCCCGGCCATCAACCCGCACGTGGATTAAGCCGTCACCCCGGCGCCAGCCGGGGCCTCGGAGAGACCTGCCGAGCCCTTACGGCCCGAGGTCCCCGGCCTTCGCCGGGATGACGGGTGCCCTACCTCGGAGCGTCCTCGTCCCGACCGTCCTCGAGGATCGTCTCCCGAGCCAGCCGCAGCTCCCGGATCGAGGCCGCCGTCGCCGCGCCCCAGACCAGGTGCACCCCGATCATCAGCAGGTTGCGCCGTGCGGGATGCCTGGTCGCGGGCTCGAGGGTCCCGACCGCGGGGATCCAGCCCATGTAGCTCGCCACCCAGATCGCGACGCCCGCCGCGGCTCCGGTGCGCTTCTTCGGATCCGGGTTCATCGCCGCGATCATCGCGCCCATCGCCGCCCCGTAGGCGAAATGGGCGGCGGTGGTGACGTCCTTGGCGACCTCTCCGGCAAGCGGCACCCCGAGCTGCTTCGAGCCCGAATCGACGATCTCGCGAGGCGTGAGCGGGTAGCGCTCCTCCTCCGGCAGCCGCCGGTGGAGCCGCCTCATCGCCGCGGTCATCGCCATGGTGCCGACGAAGCCGGCAATGCCGCCGATCAGCAGCCGGCTGCTAAGCTTCAGCCTGTCGTCGTCTTTCAAAGATTGATCTCCGGTCGAGCGATCATGAGCCAGAAGATGGCGAGCACGGCTGTAAAGGCCGGGAAGCCGAAAGCGAACCACAAGCGGAACAGGCGGTGATATTCCGCCGGAAGCCCCTCGCCCGCCTCAGCCGCCGCGACCGCGAGGCTGCGCATCCGGCTTTGCATCCAGACCACCGGAAGCCAGAAGGCGCCGGTGAAGAGATAAAGGCCGATCGAGGCGAGGATCCACCCCTCGGTCAGCGGATAGCCGACCCAGCGGGCGAGCAGCACCCCCGTCACCGGCTGAGCCGCCACCGCGGTGGCGGTGAAGATCCAGTCGGCGAGGACGACGATCCGGGCGACGCCGGCAATCACCCTGACGTCTCCCGTCCGGTGAGCCATCAGCATGAAGAAGGCGATGCCCGCGCCGGTACCGAGCAGGACGGCGGCGCCGATGACGTGGAGCCACTTGAGCAGGAGATAGGCCGTCATCTTTCATCCAATATGGCGAGGCAGAGCAGGTTGAGCGCCAGGATCGGCCAGATCTTCATCATCGGCCCGAGCGGGTCGGCCCAGAGTTCCGGCAGCAGGAACGTCCCGGCGACGATGTAGAAGGCGGAGAGGCCGAGCGCCGCCCGCAGGGCGAGCTTCGCCGTCGGCCGCCAGGCGATTCCGAAGGCGACGGCGATGTCCGCGAGGCCGCCGGCGATGACGCTCGGCTCGCTAAGCGGACCGCCGCCTCCGGCGAGCATGTAATGGGTCGCCCGGTCGTATCCCGGGCCGAGCGAGATCAGCCCGGTCAGCAGCCAGAACAAGGCGAAGGTGCCGATCGCCAGCGGCTTCAGGAGATAGAGGCGCGAGAACCAGCGCTCCTGCACCGAGGCCGGGCCGGCGGCGAGGGCGGCGGCCAGCGATTGCGGCTCGATCCCGGTCGCCCGCCGCCACTCGGAATTGTCGCCGGTCGCGCCGCGGCGGATCTCCCGTCCCGGAGTGGTTCGGATCGGCGGCCGCCAGCCGAGCCACGCGATCGCATCTCCGGCTCGGTAGGCGATGCCCATCAGCCAGCCGGGCGCGGTGAAGCTTCTGGCCGGGGTCCAGCCGAGCCAGGCGCGATAGGCCGCGACGACCTCGGCGAAGGCGAGCCGGTCCGGCCCCGCGAGGTCCAGCGCGACCCGCGAGGGCGCACCCGGCTCGATAAGCCGGGCCACGGTCTCGGCCACGTCGTCGAGCTGGACCACGTCCACCGGGCCCGCTTCCGCCGGCCGGGGAAAGACGGGAAGCGAGGCGAGGGCTCGGAACAGGGCGCTGCCGCCATATGCCGGGTGCCCGACGACCACCGACGGCCGAAGAATCACCCAGTCGAGGCCGCTCACGGCCAGAGCCTCGTCCCCTTCGTTCTTGGTCCGGGAGAAATCCGTGATTCCGCCGCGGTCGACTCCGAGTGCGGAGAAATGGATCGCCCGCCGAACGCCCGCCGCCTCGCAGGCGCTCCACAGCGCCAGGGGCATGTCGCGGTGGATCTTGCCGGGGGAGTCGCGGCTGCTGTCCTGAAGCACTCCGGCGCAGTTCACCACCGCGTCGATTCCGCCGAGATGGGGCAGCCAGGAGTCGGCCGTGGTGGCCTGGCGAAGGTCGAGCCTCACCCACCGGTCCGCCGGGACCCGCCGGGCCGCGGGCCCGCCGCCGCGGCCGACCGCGACGATCTCATGCCCGTCCCGCTTCAGGCGGGCCGCGACCGCGGACCCGATCAGGCCGCTGGCGCCGATGAGGAGGATTCGCATGCCCGGAGTAACGGGAGGAAGGGGGAAGCCGTTCCGCCTTCACCGTCATGCTGAACTTGTTTCAGCATCCACGTTCGAACCGCCTCGCGGACGGATAACCGGACCCTGAACAAGTTCGGGGTGACGACGGAGACCGGCGCGCTTCGCCCCTCGTCCTACTCGTATCTGAGCGCCTTGATCGGGTTGGCGCGGGCCACCCGGATGGCGTGGCTGGCGATCGTTCCGAGCGCGATGGCGAGGGTGAGAGCGCCGGCCAGGACGAACGGCGCCGGCCCGAGATCGATTCGGGCATCGAAGGTGTTGAGCCAGTCGCGCATCACCCACCAGGCGACCGGCCAGGCGATCAGAATGGCGACGATGACCGGCTTGGAGAATTGCCAGGCGAGTAGCCGGACGATGTCGCGGCTTCGGGCGCCGAGCACTTTGCGGATCCCGATCTCCTTCGTCCGCCGCTCGGCGGTGAAGGCGGCGAGGCCGAACAGGCCGAGGCAGGCAACCACCACGGCGAGCAGCGCGAAGCCGGCGAAGGTCTGCGCGCGGGCGTCCTCCGCTTCGTAAAGCTCCGCGATGATGTCGTCGCTGAGCTCGACCTTGAACGGCACTTCGGTGGTGATTCCCCGCCACGCCGCTTCGAGCTTCTGGCGCATCGCCCTCGGATCGCCCTTGTAGCGCACGACCAGCCACTGATGGCCGGAATCGCCATTGACGAACATGATGTCGTCGAGCGGCTGGCGGACCGAGCGGAAGCGGGAATCCGAGACCACCCCGACGACCGTCACCGGCACCAGCCCATATTCCGCCTCGACCAGGCCGGCCTTGACCTGCTTGCCGACCACGTCTGCAGGATTGGAGAATCCGAGCCGACGAGCACCGGATTCGTTGACGACGATATTGCCGCCCCGCCCGGCCAGCGCCCGCTGGTGCTCGGGCGAGGGCGGGAACGGCAAGGTCATGTCGTCGAGCGGGCGGTTCTCGTCGAACCAGCGGCCGGCGACGAGCTTGATCCCCATCGCTTCCCTGAAGCCCGGATCGACCGTGTAGAGGCCGATCAGCACCGGCCTGGGATTGCCCGGCACCATGATGTTGGTGTTGTTCTGGCCGTCCGTCGCCACCGCGATCGTGCTTCGGCCGACCGCCTCGACTCCCTCCACCCGCTTCATCCGCTCGGCGATCGCCTTGCCGCTATTGATCAGCTGGTAGCGGTTGAGGCCGTCGATCTGGACGATATGCTCGCGGTCGAAGCCGGGATCGGCGCTTCGCGCATAGCTGGTCTGCAGATAGACGATCGCGGTGCAGATGATGAGGCCGATCGAGACGGCGAACTGGCCCACGACCAGCGCCGCGCGCAGCCGCCCGGTGCCGTCGCCCTCCGACGCCGACTTGTTGGCCTTGAGCACCGTCGCCGGCTTGAAGCGCGACAGGAAGAAGGCCGGGTAGAGGCCGCCCAGCCCGCCCACGAGCAGAACTAGGCCGAGCATCGGCAGGGCGACTCCGCCCTCGCCGAGATAGTCGAGCTCGATATCGGCGTCGAGAAATGCGGAGAAGCTCGGCAGCAGAAGCTCGACCAGGGCAAGGCCGATCAGCATCGCCAGCGCCGCGACGAGGATCGATTCGCCGATGAACTGGACAATGAGCTGGCGGCGGTTGGCGCCGAGCACCTTCCTCAGCGCGACCTCGCGGGCGCGCTGGCTGGCCCTGGCGGTGGCGAGGTTGGTGAAGTTCACCATCGCCATGGCGAGGATCAGGAGGGCGATGATGGCGAAGGTGAGAATGGTGCCCCGGTCGTTGCCGGGCGACATCGCCGCTTCCTGGCCCTCGCCGAGATG
>DATHBY010000491.1:0-3496 GCA_035295885.1 Allosphingosinicella sp. | reverse complement strand
GCGAGGCATTCGTCATGCCGGACTTGATCCGGCATCCACCTTCTTCCTCCACCGGGATTGAGAAAAAGGTGGACCCCGGATCAAGTCCGGGGTGACGATTCTGATTCGGCAGGACAAAGTCTAGATCCCGCCGCGATTATTCGACCCGGAACTCCGGCCGGCACTTCAGGGCCGAGGCCAGCTTCTTCAGGCGCCGGTCGACCGTTTCGCCGTATAGCGCCTCCTCGCCTTTCGGCAGGACGAGGCGGATCACGTCGCCTTCCCGTTCCAGCCGGCTTCGCTCCAGGCTGACGGCGAGTCCGCCGCTGAGCCGCTGGCCGAGGCGCATGGCCAGGCCCCACCGCGAAGCGCATTCAAGCTCTTCGCGGCTGCACAGGGCCGCGACCCGAACGTCCGGAAAGTCGCGGCCGCCGAAATTGGAGAAGAGCGCCTGCGCCACCATCACCCGGCCGCAGACGTCGATCCCGACCCAATTGCCGTGCAGAGCCATCTCGACTCCGCGCTCGGCCCGGAAATCGGGATGCGCCTGCCAGGCGACGTCGGCCAGAAGGCAGGCGGCGAGGCGGAGGCGGGCGTTGCGGGGGGAGTCGGTGAAGATGGGCGAGATCCAGCGGTCGAGCAGGTCGCCATGCTCGCCGAAGCGGCTGAGGCCGCGGCCGGCGTCTCGCGCCGCCTCGATCAGCGGGTCCTTCAACCGCTCGGCCGGGGTCAGCTCGTGATAGAGCAGACCCTCGCGGATTCCGAAGCTGGAGACGATGAGCTCGCTCGGCTCCAGCGCGTCGACCAGGGCGGAGAGGATGAGCTTGGCGTTGGGCAAAGTCGGGATTCGCGATGCGGTGAGCATCGGCATGCTCTTGGGATCGGAACGGCTCAGCGAGGCGATCAGCTTCCTCAATTCGGCCGGCCGCTCGGGCGGCATCCGGTAGTGGTGAGTGATCGGCAGCGGATAATCGCGCGAGATGATGTCGAGCCGCGCCAGAGCGCGCCACGAGCCGCCGACCATGTAGAAAGGCCGGCCCCGGCCGCGCGGGCCGAGGCCCGAATCCTTCAGGGCGGCCGCCAGCCGCCGCCGCAGCTTCTTCTCGGCGGCGGCGTCGGGCTTGCCGATGCGCAGGACCCCGAAGGGAAGCGAGATGCTGCCGTGGATGGCGCCGCCGCTGACGTCGGCCAGCTCCAGGCTGCCGCCTCCCAGATCGCCCACCAGCCCGTCGGCGTCGGGGAAACCGGACAGGACCCCCTCTCCCGCCAGGCGGCCTTCCTTCTCCCCCGAGATTACCCGCGGCTCGAAGCCGATGGCACGGACGCTGTCCAGGAAGGCGTCGCCGTTCGAGGCGTCGCGAACCGCCGCGGTCGCGAGGACTCGAAGCTCGCGCACTTCCATCTGGTCGACGAGGAGGCGGAACCGGCGCAACGCCGCGAGCGCCCGGGCTTGGGGCGCCTCGCCGAGCATTCCGGTCTCGCCCAGGCCCTGGCCGAGGCCGGCGAGCACCTTTTCGTTGAAGATGATCGAAGGCGCCCTCGGCGCTCCCGAATAGACGACGAGGCGCACCGAGTTCGAGCCGATGTCGACGATCGCCATCGGCTCGGCGTGAAGCGAGGCCCCTCCCCTCACGAGTCCCGGCGCAGGCGAAGCTTCGGAACCGACCCGCTGTCCCTGAGCGCCGCGCCGCGGCCGGAGAGCGAGGGGTTGGTCATGAAATAATGATGGAGGTTGAACGGCCGGTCCTCCTCCGGGCTGAGCCGCTCGTAGCGGCCGTCGGGATGGAGGCGCCAGCTCTGCTCGTTGTCGATCAGGTTGGCGACCATGACCTGGTCGAGCACCTGGGCGTGGACGGTGACGTTCTCCAGAGGAATCATATATTCGACGCGCCGGTCGAAATTGCGCGGCATCCAGTCGGCCGAGCTGATGTAGACCCGAGCCTTGCGGTTGGGCAGCTCGTCGCCGTTGCCGAAGCACCAGATCCGGCTGTGCTCGAGGAAGCGCCCGACGATCGACTTGACCCGGATGTTCCCGGAGAGCCCCGGCACGCCCGGCCTCAGGCAGCAGATGCCGCGGATGACGAGATCGATCTGCACCCCCGCCTGGCTCGCCTCGTAGAGCTTGTCGATGACGGCGGGGTCGACGATCGAGTTCATCTTGGCCCAGATCTCGCCGGGGCGGCCGGCCCGGACGTGTTCGATCTCCCTTTCGATCAGTGCGAGAAGCTCGTCGCGCATCTGGTGCGGCGAGGTCGAGAGCAGCTCGAGGTCGCGCGGCTCGACATAGCCGGTGATGTAGTTGAACAGCTGGGCGACGTCCCGGCCCACGCGCGGGTCGGCGGTGAAGAAGCTGAGATCGGTGTAGATGCGCGCGGTAAGCGGATGGTAGTTGCCGGTGCCGAGGTGGCAATAGGTCCGGTAGCCCCGCTCCTCGCGCCTCACGACCATCGAGACCTTGGCGTGGGTCTTCCAGTCGATGAAACCATAGACCACCTGGACGCCCGCGCGCTCCAGGGCCGAGGCCCAGAGGAGATTCTGCTCCTCGTCGAAGCGGGCCTTCAATTCGACCACCGCGGTCACCGACTTGCCCGCCTCGGCGGCGTCGATCAGTGCGCGGATGACGGCCGACTGCTTGCCGGCGCGGTAGAGGGTCTGCTTGATGGCGACGACGTCGGGATCGGCGGCGGCCTGCTTGAGAAACTCGACGACGACCTCGAAGCTCTCATAGGGGTGGTGGACGACGATGTCCTTGGTCTGGATCGCCGCGAAGCAGTCGCCGCCATGCTCGCGGATGCGCTCGGGAAAGCGGGGCGCGAATGGCGCGAACTTGAGATCGGGCCGGTCCTCCTCGTAGAGCGCGTCGAGGTCGGCGATACCCAGGAAGCCGGTCGATTCGGTGACGATCGCCTCGGTGGCCCCTACGCCCTCGCGGACCATGTTGACGAGCTCGTCCGGCATCTCGGCGGACAGCTTGAGCCGGATGACGCTTCCGCGGCGGCGGCGCTTGATGGCGCTCCGGAAATAGCGGACGAGGTCCTCGGCTTCCTCCTCGACCTCGATGTCGCTGTCGCGAAGGATTCGAAAGGCGCCGCCGCCGACCAGCTCATGGTCCGGAAACAGCGCATCGATATTGCGGCGGATGAGCGTCTCGACCGCGATGTAGCGCGCCTCGGGGCCCGGCAGGCGGAGGAAACGCGGCAGAGTGGCCGGAACCATCAGCAGCTCACGGATCGGCTCGCCGGTCCGCGTGTGGCGCAAGTCGAAGATGAGCGAGAAGCCGCGGTTCGGGATGAAAGGGAAGGGATGGGCCGGGTCGATCGCCTGGGGAGTCAGCACCGGGAAGATCTGCTCGCGGAAGTGGCGCTCGAGCCATTCCGCCGATTCGGAGTCGAGCGCCCCGCTGCCGATCACCGCCACGCCGGCTTCAGCGAGGGCCCGGCGAAGCTCCGACCAGACCTGCTGCTGGCTCTGGGTAAGCTCGTCGGCTTCGGCCGCGACCGCGGCGAGCTGCTGCGCC
>DATHBY010000490.1:0-2598 GCA_035295885.1 Allosphingosinicella sp. | reverse complement strand
TCCTGGTCACCCGGCTCGACCGGCTCGTGCGCCGGGTCCTCGACAGCCAGATCTCCGGCCGCCGGATCGAGCCGAGGGAAGGCGAGGTGATCCGCTCGGTCGGCCGCTACGATGGCGGAAAGTGCATCCTGCCGCCCGACTACCAGCGCTGGGACCAATATTGACGGCCGAACAGCGACTGGACGGCGCGAAGCCGTCATCCCGGACTTGATCCGGGATCCATGAACACGGCCCGGGACATTAGTCTCGAATTCCGGCGTTCATGAATTCCGGCTTCCGCCGGAATGACGTTCATGACGACGACGTGGCTTGACGCCGCTCCCGGAGGGTCCCCACCCTATACGCGTACGCGTGAAGGATCCCCATGAAGCTTGTCGTCGTCGAATCGCCCGCCAAGGCCAAGACCATCGAGAAATATCTGGGCACCGGCTACCGGGTGCTCGCCTCCTACGGCCACGTCCGCGACCTTCCGCCCAAGGACGGCTCGGTGGATCCGGACGACGGCTTCGCGATGGAATGGGAAACCTATGCCGACAAGGCGAGGCAGCTCAAGGCGATCACCGACGAGGCGAAGAAGGCCGACACCCTGATCCTCGCCACCGACCCCGACCGGGAAGGGGAGGCGATCAGCTGGCACGTCCAGGAGGTGCTGAGGAAGCGCAAGGCGCTCCCCGCCGACATCGAGCGGGTCACCTTCAACGCCATCACCAGGGCGACCGTGACGGAGGCGATGAAGCATCCGCGGGCGCTCGACGAGGATCTGATCGACGCCTACCGCGCCCGCCGGGCGCTCGACTATCTGGTCGGCTTCACCCTGTCGCCGGTGCTCTGGCGCAAGCTTCCCGGCGCCAAGTCGGCGGGCCGGGTCCAGTCGGTGGCCCTTCGCCTGGTGGTGGACCGCGAGCGCGAGATCGAGCTGTTCCGGGCGCAGGAATATTGGAGCGTGGCGGCGCTGATGGAATCGGACGGGCAGGAGTTCCTCGCCCGGCTGGTCCGCTTCAAGGGCGAGAAGCTCGACCGGCTGTCGATCGGCGACCAGGGCACGGCCGAGGCCGCGAAGGCGGCAGTCGAGGCCGGCCGCTTCTCGGTCGCGTCGGTCGAGACCAGGCCGCTCACCCGCAACCCGCCGCCGCCCTTCACCACCTCGACCCTCCAGCAGGAAGCGGCCCGCAAGCTCGGCTTCGCGGCCAGCCACACGATGCGAATCGCCCAGGCGCTCTACGAGGACGGCTCGATCACCTACATGCGGACCGACGGAGTGCAGATGGCGCCCGAAGCGATCTCGGCGGCCCGCCGGGCCGTCGCCGGCCGCTTCGATGCGGGCTACGTGCCCGACAAGCCGCGCCACTACGAAACCAAGGCGAAGAACGCCCAGGAGGCCCACGAGGCGATCCGCCCCACCGATTTCGGCCGCGACCGCGCCGGCTCGGGCGATCATGGCCGTCTGTACGAGCTTATCTGGAAGCGGGCGCTCGCCAGCCAGATGGCCTCGGCGCGGCTCGAGCGCACGACCGCGGACCTGGTCGACGGGACCGGCCAGACCGGCCTTCGGGCAACCGGCCAGGTCGTCCTCTTCCCCGGCTTCCTCGCCCTCTACGAGGAGGGGCGCGACGATGCCGACGACGAGGATTCGCGCCGCCTGCCCCGGCTTCGCGAGGGCGACGCCCCGGCCAAGAAGAAGGTCACGGCCGAGCAGCATTTCACCCAGCCGCCGCCCCGTTATTCCGAGGCGAGCCTGGTCAAGAAGATGGAGGAGCTCGGAATCGGCCGCCCCTCCACCTACGCGGCGACCCTTCAGACCCTCAAGGACCGCGGCTATGTCGAGCTCGAGAAGAACCGCTTCATCCCCCAGGAGAGCGGCCGGCTTCTGACCGCCTTCCTCGAGCGCTTCTTCGAGCGCTACGTCTCGTTCGACTTCACCGCCCATCTCGAGGACGAGCTCGACGACATCAGCGGGGGCCGGGCCCAGTGGCAGAAGGTGCTCGAGGCCTTCTGGCGCGACTTCAAGCCGAAGACCGCCGAGATCATGGAGCAGCAGCCCTCCGCGATCACCGCCGCATTGGACGATTTCCTTTCCCCCTGGCTGTTCCCGGACAAGGAGGACGGCACCGATGCCCGGCTCTGTCCGGCCTGCGGCGAGGGACGGCTCGCGCTTCGCGGCGGCCGCTTCGGAGCCTTCGTCGCCTGCTCCAACTATCCCGAGTGCAAGTTCACCCGCCGCTTCGGCCAGGGCGGCGAGGAGGCCGGAGCGGACTCCGGGCCGACCCTGCTCGGCACCGATCCGGCGACGGGCGAGGAGGTGAGCCTCAGGACCGGCCGCTTCGGCGCCTATGTCCAGCTCGGCGAGGGCAAGGAGGCGAAGCGCTCGTCAATCCCGCGCGACATCCCCCAGGACCAGGTGGATCTCGACCGGGCATTGCGCCTGCTGTCGCTGCCGCGCACCGTCGGAACCCATCCGGAAAGCGGCAAGCCGATCACCGCCTCGATCGGCCGCTACGGCCCCTATCTCGCCCATGACGGCAAATATGCGAAGCTCGGCTCCACCGCCGAGGTGTTCGAGACCGGTATGAACGCCGCCGTGGCCAAGCTCGCCGACGC
>DATHBY010000489.1:0-3662 GCA_035295885.1 Allosphingosinicella sp. | reverse complement strand
CAGCCTTCGCTGGGGTGACGGTGAAATCGTGGAGGTGACAGTCGCCGCCGTCGAGAACGATGCCCTCGTCGGGGTCGCCGAATGAGCGAAGCGACCTGGCTCGACCGGCTGCAGTCCGGATTCCGCAAGACCTCGGACCGCCTCGGCGACAACCTCACCGGCCTGTTCACCAGGGCGGCGCTCGACGAGGCGACGCTCGAGGAGATCGAGGAGGCGCTGATCGCCTCCGACCTCGGCCCGGCCACCGCGGCCAAGATCAGGAACCGGCTGGCGGCGGAGCGGTTCGAGCGCGGCCTATCCGAATATGCGGTTCGCGAGATCGTCGCCGAGGAACTGGAGAAGATCCTGGCGCCGGTGGCGGTTCCGCTCCAGATCGACGCCTTCCCGAGGCCGCAGGTGATCCTCGTCGTCGGAGTCAACGGCTCGGGCAAGACGACGACCATCGCCAAGCTCGGCCACCTCCTGCTCGAGCAGGATTACGGAGTGCTGCTCGCCGCCGGCGACACCTTCCGGGCGGCGGCGATCGAGCAGCTGAAGATCTGGGCGGACCGGATCGGGGTCCCGGTCATTTCCGGCCCCGAGGGCGGCGACAGCTCGGCGATCGTCTTCGACGGGGTCAGGAAAGGGACGGCTGAGGGCATCGACACCCTGATCGTCGACACCGCCGGGCGGCTGCAGAACAAGAAGGTGCTGATGGACGAGCTCGCCAAGATCCGGCGGGTGCTCGGCCGGCTCAACCCGGAGGCGCCGCACAACGTCGTTCTGGTGCTCGACGCGACGACCGGGCAGAACGCGCTCAGCCAGATCGAGGTGTTCAGGGAAGTCGCCGGGGTCACCGGGCTCGTCATGACCAAATTGGACGGCACCGCGCGCGGCGGAATATTGGTCGCAGCCGCCGAGCAGTTCGGCCTGCCGATCCACGCGATCGGCATCGGCGAGGGCATTGACGATCTGAGGCCGTTCGACGCGCGCCAGACGGCTCGGGCGATCGCGGGACTGGGAAGAGAATGAGCGTGGAATCGGAAAAAAGAGAACCTTCAGTCACGGGACGGCTGATGATCGACCTCGGGCCCCTGCTCGTCTTCTTCTTGGTGAACTTCCTGGCGCCGGTGCCGGACGTTCTGAAGATCTTCTACGCGACCGGAGCCTTCATGGCGGCGATGATCGTCGCGATGATGGTCTCCTACCTGCGCTACCGGCACATCTCGCCGCTGCTGTGGTTCTCGGGGATCATGGTCGTGATCCTCGGCGGGATCACGATCTGGCTCCACAACGACGTCTTCATCAAGATGAAGCCGACCGTCTATTACCTGCTGATCGCGAGCCTTCTCGTGTTCGGCCTGGCGACCGGCCGCAACCTCCTCAAGATGGTGCTCGGCGCCGCCTATCCCGGCCTCTCGGAGCGCGGCTGGCAGCTGCTCACCCGCAACTGGGCGATCTTCTTCGCGGTAATGGCGGTGGTCAACGAAGGGGTGTGGCGCAACACCGAGACGAGCTTCTGGATCGGCTTCAAATTGTGGGGCTTCCTCCCCGCCACCTTCCTGTTCGCCCTCGCCAACGTGCCGATGCTGATGAAGCACGGAATGCAATTGGAGAAGGGCAAGGAAGAACCACCGGTGCCACCGGTTCAATGAGTGGGTAGGCCGTCATTGCGAGCGCAGCGAAGCAATCCAGCTCAGCGGATGTCGCGGGCGCCGCAGCTGGATTGCTTCGTCGCTTCGCTTCTCGCAATGACGGACTGTGAGCTCGATGCCTGACGCCCCTCCCCGCCCCGTCGTCTCCGTCCGCCGCCTGTCGAAGCGCTACGCCGGCGGGCACGAAGCTCTGAAGAACGTCAGCCTCGATATATCGAGGGGCGAGATCTTCGCCCTGCTCGGCCCCAACGGCGCCGGCAAGACGACGCTGATCAGCATCGTGTGCGGAATCGTCACAGCCACCTCCGGCGCGGTCGAGGTCGACGGCCACGACATCGTGAGCGACTATCGCGCGGCTCGCTCGAAGATCGGGCTCGTGCCGCAGGAGCTCCACACCGACGCCTTCGAAAGCGTGCTATCCACCGTCAGCTTCAGCCGCGGCCTGTTCGGCAGGCCGCCCGATCCCGCCTATGTCGAGAAGGTGCTCAAGGACCTGTCGCTGTGGGACAAGCGCAAGTCCAAGATCATGGAGCTGTCCGGTGGAATGAAGCGCCGGGTGATGATCGCCAAGGCGCTCAGCCACGAGCCCGCCATCCTCTTCCTCGACGAGCCGACCGCCGGAGTCGATGTCGAGTTGAGACGCGACATGTGGGCGCTGGTCCGGCGCCTCAGGGACACGGGAGTCACCATCATCCTCACCACCCATTATATCGAGGAGGCGGAGGAGATGGCCGACCGGGTCGGGGTCGTCTCGAGGGGCGAACTGATCCTGGTCGAAGGCAAGGCCGAGCTGATGAAGAAGCTCGGCAAGAAGGAGCTGACCCTGCAGCTCGCCGAGCCGCTCCAGGCGGTCCCGGCGGAGCTTGCGGAATGGCAGCTCGAGCTTCGAGCGGAAGGCCATGAGCTGCTCTACGTGTTCGACGGCACCGCGGAGCGTACGGGAATCCCCTCGCTGCTCGGCCGGATGCGCGACGTCGGGATCGCCTTCAAGGACCTCAACACCCGGCAGAGCTCGCTGGAGGACATCTTCGTCAGCCTCGTCCACGAGCCGCGCTCATGACGGGGTTCGAAGTGCCACAAGGACCGCACCTTCGTCATGCCGGACTTGATCCGGCATCCACCTTTTTCCTTCCAGCTGCTGCGGTTTCGGAAAGGTGGACCCCGGGTCGGGCCCGGGGTGACGATTCAGAAATTACCCCTCCCGCGCCAGCCTCGCCCCATGGAGGCGCCGAATGACCACGTCCTTCAACCGTCACGGGGTCTGGGCGATCTATCGCTTCGAGATGGCCCGCGCGCTTCGCACCTTGTGGCAGAGCCTGGTCACCCCGGTCATCACGACGTCCCTCTATTTCGTGGTGTTCGGAGCGGCGATCGGCTCTCGGATGACGGAGGTGCAGGACGTGCCCTACGGCGCCTTCATCGTGCCCGGGCTGATCATGCTTTCACTGTTCACCCAGAGCATCTTCAACGCTTCCTTCGGCATCTTCTTCCCCAAATTCACCGGCACGATCTACGAGATCCTCTCCGCACCCATCTCCCCGCTCGAGATCGTCATCGGCTATGTCGGGGCGGCGGCGACAAAATCGGTGGCGCTCGGCCTCGTCATCCTCGCCACTGCGGCCTTGTTCGTTCCGCTGCAGATTCTGCACCCCGTCTGGATGATCGGCTTCCTCGTTCTGATCGCGACCACCTTCAGCCTGTTCGGCTTCATCATCGGCATCTGGGGCAGGAATTTCGAACAGATCCAGTTCGTGCCGATGCTGATCGTGACCCCCCTCACCTTTCTCGGCGGCGCCTTCTACTCGGTCGACATGCTGCCCGAGCCGTGGCGCACGGCGACCTTGTTCAACCCGATCGTCTACCTGATCAGCGGCTTCCGCTGGAGCTTCTACGGGATCGCCGATGTGAGCGTCGGCGTGAGCCTGGGCATGACCACCCTCTTCCTGGCCGTTTGCCTGGCGATAGTGTGGTGGATCTTCAAGACAGGGTACCGGCTCAAAGCGTAGTCTTCGTGGAGAGGTGGCAACG
>DATHBY010000488.1:0-3458 GCA_035295885.1 Allosphingosinicella sp. | reverse complement strand
GATATGGCGCCTCGACACCCGGATCAGCTCCGGCGGCGGCGGCAGCCGAAGCGGCGGGACTTCAGCCAGCACCGTCTCGATCTCGCCCCGGGTCGCGAATGGGGCGGCGCTCTGGCGGCCGCCGCGGTCGGTGCCGGCGCCCAGGGTCTGGAAGGACAGGCCCGACCAGCCGAACAGGCCGCGCACCGGCCCGCCGCTGACAGCGGCGAGCTGCACCTGGCGGCGCGAGATTACGGCCTCGCTTCGAGTGAACAGGCCGCGCTCGCGCCGGAAGCGGTCCCCTTCGAGCGAAAGCCGGAAGCCGTAGTCGCGCGCCAGGGTCCGGAGCACGCCCGCCGCGGTCCCGAGCGCGACGGCCAGCAGCAGCACCGCCGCGACCGCTCCGAAGGTCCAGCGGGCGGGAAGATATTCGTCGACCAGGCCGACCCAGCGGGCGGGGTCGTAAATGTCGAATGGCAGGAAGCGGTCGAAGGTCTGGAGGAGCGCGAACAGGCCGGCGATGTAGACCAGCGAGAAGTTGAACAGCCCGAACAGGACCAGTCGCGGCGGCTCCATGGCGAAAAGCCTCCGCGAGGCGGGAGGCTCCGCCTCGTCCCCCGCCGCGGCGGCCGCGGCGGTCGCGCCGGCTCGGACCGTCTCGCGGAGGCGATGGGCCTCGGCCAGCGAGACGCTGTCGAGCAGGCCCTCGTCCTTGCCTCCCGCCCCGGTCTCGATCCGCACCTTGGCGAGGCCGAACAGGCGGGCGAGGAAGGTCCGTTCGATATCGACGTCCTGGACCCGGTCGAACGGGATGCTTCGCCGGTTGCGGTGAAGGATCCCGCTCTCGATGACGATCTCGGCCGGGCCGACGGCGTAGCTGAAGCGCCGCCAAGCGATCCATTTCGCCGCCATCAGGACGATCGCCAGGCCGGCGGCCAGGTACAAGGCGCCAGAAACGCCCATCTTCGAAGAGAAAGCCAAAGCGGCAGGCAGCGCCACGAGGGTCTGGGGCGCCTCCTTGACGAAGCGGAGCGCGATCGTGCCCGGATGGAGACGCCGGTCGGCGCCGTCGCTCACGCCGGCTCCTCGCGAATCCGGCCCCGAATCTCGTCGCGCATGTTCTCGGCGGTGTCCCGGCTAAGGCCGGGCACCACGATCTGGCTGTGCAGGGTTCCGGCGGTGTGGAGGACGAGGCTGCAGATGCCGAGCATCCTCTCCAGCGGCCCCTGGCTCACGTCGATATGCTGGATTCGGTCGAGCGGAACCACCGTGTGGACCCGGGTCCAGATTCCGCGGCGGACCTGCAGCTCCTCCCCGTCCATTCCATAGCCCCAGGCGCGATAGCGCCGGAGCGGCGCCCACAGCACCAGATAGAGCAGGACCGGCAGGGCGGCAGCGACCAGAAGGCCCCACGGCACGGCCGCCAGCCTATGGATCCAGACCTCGCCGACCAGGGCGGCGGCGAGGATGAAGCAAGCCGCGATCGCGGCCCGGATCCGCATCAGCCGTAGCAAGCCGCGGTCGAGCGGCGTCAGCGACAAATTCTCCATGGCTCAACCATAAGACGCGGCTGTGCTATGCGTCCACCATGTCGCCGCTCGAGCAGTCGCTGATCGCCTTCACCCTCGCCGCGGCCTTGCTGACGATGACGCCGGGTCTCGACACCGCTTTGGTGCTTCGCACGGCGGCCGCCGAAGGAGCGCGGCGCGCCTTCGCGGCGGCGCTGGGCATCTGCCTCGGCTGCCTCGCCTGGGGGCTGTTGGTCGCGGTCGGCCTGGGAGTGCTCCTCCAGGCGTCGGAGCTCGCTTATCTGGCGCTGAAATGGGTGGGGGCAGGCTACCTCCTCTACCTGGGCCTGAGGCTGATCTTCGCCCGCCGCGCCGAGGCACGGAGCGACGAGGTGGAGCCGGTGCCGCGGGCGAACTGGTTCCTTCGCGGCCTGCTCACCAACCTGCTCAATCCGAAGGTCGGAGCCTTCTATGTCTCCTTCCTCCCCCAGTTCATCCCGGCCGGAGCGGACGTGCCTTGGACGACCTTGCTTCTCGCCCTTATCCATGCCGGGCTCGGCCTGCTCTGGTTCCTTCTGCTGATCGGCGCGACCCGGCCGCTGGCCGGGGTCCTGCGCAGGCCCGGCTTAGTTCGCGGCCTCGACCGGGTGACCGGCGGAGTGCTCATATTCTTCGGCCTTCGGCTTGCGTTCAGCCGCCAGTGACGGCCGAGCGCGAGGAACCGCCCTTCCGGCGCAGCGTTGAGGCTCCGAAACAAAGCGGAGACACATATCATGACCGAACCTGTTCGCGAGCGCGAAACGACCGTCGTTGCCACCGATGGCGGAGGCGGCGGAGGCGGGACTATCATCGCCGTCGTCCTTCTGATCGCCGTGATCGCACTTCTCTTCTACCTGTTCGGCGGCCAGCTTCTCGGCGGCGCCGACAAGACGACGGACGTCAAGGTCGACGTGACCGCTCCGGCGAAAAGCAGCTGATCGTCATCACGGTCGGCAGCCGCGGAAAGGCGCGGTCGGGGCTTCCGCCGCAATCTAGGAGAATGAAATGACTGACCCCGATCGCGATCGTGAAATCCCGCGAGAGACGGTGCGCGACACCGAGCGGACCACCATCATCCAGACCGACGGCGGCCGCGACCGCGGCGGCGGCGGCGTCATCCTCGCCGTCGTCGTGATCCTCGCGCTGCTGGCGGTGCTCTATTTCGTCTTCAGCGGCAGCTTCAACCGCGCCGCGGACGAAGTCGGAGTGAACGTCAACGTCGAGGCGCCCAAGGTCGACATGCCGGACGTCAGCGTTCCGGACAGCATCGAGCTGAAGGTGCCGGACGAGATCGACGTGAGGACTGACGGAGACGGCAACAAGGCCCGCTAGCGAAACCCGGTTGGTGAACGCGGGCTGTCGAAGCCATTCAGCGATTTCTCAACCGAATCAGGCGATAAGCGCAGGGTCGGCCTTCGGGGCGACCCCTCGAGTCGCGTAACGAGGGAGGGGCCGGCAGCTCACGCTGCCGGCCCCTTAGCTTTCCAGCACCCGTCGTTCCGGCGAAACCCCTCATCGTCCGAGAATTGCCGCCGCCCGGGTTCATGGAGGCGGAATCCACTCCGCCATGCCGATCATGCTAGTCGTCTTCTCCGCCCGCCGGCGCGTTCGGATTGTCGCCGGTCTCGTCTTCGCCGAGCCGGCCGTGGCCGTGATAGGGCATTTCGGTCTGGCCGCCGGTTCCGGAGAAACCGTCCTTGCCGCCTTCATTGCCGCTGTGCGGGTTGGGATAGGCTCCGCCGCCGGAATCGCCGCCGCCATGGCGGCCGCTCAGCTTGTCGTCGTCGCTCTTCCCGTCGCCCATGGCGCGCTCCTCGAGGCCGGTGATCTCTCACCGGCCTGAATGAGCCGCGAGGCGCGATGTTCCGGCCAGGCTCAGTACGCGGTGCGCGCCAGCCGCCGCCCCTCGAAGGGCGAGGTGCCGCGGCTCAT
>DATHBY010000487.1:0-1960 GCA_035295885.1 Allosphingosinicella sp. | reverse complement strand
GATGCAATATCTGCCGCCGAACGTGCGGGCGAGAGCGTCCTGGAAAGCGAACACGTCGCCGCCGGTCCACTGGTTGACCCGGCCGGATCTCAGGACCTCGGCGACGGCCTCGATCTCGTCCTCGGCATAATGCGGCCAATGCTCGTCCGGCCCCTGCCGCAGATCGGCCGCCGCTGGGGGGGGGTCGGCCATTGGGTCCAAGTTCAACATAGTCATCCAAAACCTTTCGGTCGCGGGCGCCGGCCGTTCAGACGCTCCGCCAGGCCTGAGCCGCCGCCGGGGCGCCCGCATAGGCCGCCGAGCGCGGATCGCAAACCATCTGGCGGCGGGCGGTCCGCACCGCAAGTATCGCCGCGAAGAAGGCGAGCAGGCAGGGCATCATCATCATCTTCTGCCGAAGCCCGAGGCCGACATTGTAGTTCACCAGGGCGAGCAGGAGGGTCAGCATCAGGAAGAAGATGACGGCGAAGCGGGCGAACATCGCTCCCCGCGCCACCTGCACGGCCGTGCCGATCCGCCATACCACCGTCAGGATCACGAACAGCAGAACGACATTCTCGAGCGAGGCGATGTAGCCGAGCAGCCCGGTCGCATCGATGAAGAAGGGCCGGAACAGAAGGCTGAGCAGCTTCACCGGGAACGATGCATTCATGATGCTGACGTCGCCGCCCGATTCCTCCGAGACGGCGGACTTGGTCTCGATGAACTCGCTGACGGCGTCGGTGTTGGAGAGGTTCAGGCCGTTCAGGCTGGTCGAGACCAGCCCCGCCACGGAGAGGATCCCGGCCACGGTCACCGCGAGGAGGGCGGCGCGGGTCAGCAGTCGGGTGTTGCGCCCGAGCAGCACCGTCAGGGCGAGCGCGACCAGTGCGATCAGGGAGATATGCGGCCGGAACAGCAGCGTGATCGCCACCCCGGCGCCGAAGATCAGATAGCGCGATTGCAGCCGGAAGGCGGCCCAGGTGCACATCGCGACTCCGAGGAAGACCGGCGCGTCCTTGCCGATCGCGCTCGTCCAGAAATGAAGTCCGGGCAGGAACAGCAGCAGGTAGACGCGATTGAAGGTCGGCTGGCCGAGCTCCCCGTGAATGCCGTCGAACGTCCTCAGGACGAACAATATCCCCCAGAAGCCCATGGCCTGGAACAGCAGGAAGTAATCGAGCATGCTTCCGCCCACGTAGCTTTTCAGGAACTGGACGAAATAGATGACGAAGACGGTGCTGAGTCCGGTGCCGCTGCCGTAGATGCCGAACTGATCGTAGTAATAAAGGGTGACGTCGCCGCCGAACTCCTGCGCATAGAGGTAATAGGCTATCGAAGCTCCGATATGGGCCAGCAGCAGAAGCACGAACAGGACCAGCCGCGAGCGCGACTCGTTCACCCGCGCGAAGCGGAAGCCCATGAGCGAAATCAATATTCCGAGAAGCCCGAATGCGGTCACGGGGCGCTCCTCCCTCCGGCCGGGGCGGCGCGGCTCATGCGAAGGCGGTGGAGCCGCCGACCCGGGCTCCGTCCTGCTCGCGCTCCGTCCACTCCCTGTTCCACTGGACCGTCCGCCTGATCCCCTCCTCGAGGCTGACCCTGGGCCGGTAGCCGAGCAGCTCCCGAGCCCTGCTGATGTCGGCGACGTAGTGGGTCACCTCGCCGACCAAAGCGGGCTCCACCGTCATCCGGGGCTCGACTCCGGTCGCCTGCCCTATCAGCTCCGCCATCCGGATCAGGCTGTTGCCCTGGCCGAAGGCGAGGTTGATCGTCTGCTTGGAGACGCGCCCCTCGGCGAGCGCGTAGATGCCGCGGCTGACGCCCTCGACGCAATCGTCGACATAGGTGAAGTCGAGCACCTTGTCCGGTCCGTAGACGACGATGTCCTCGTCGTTCGAGATCTTCCGGATGAACAGCGGGATCACCCGCTCCATCCGGTCAATGTCGTTGTCGAACCGCCCGTAGACGTTGCTGAAGC